>JACQMD010000095.1 GCA_016203755.1 Candidatus Roizmanbacteria bacterium | reverse complement strand
TTTTCCCCATCCCTCTCGGCTGGTGATCTTCAAAAACCTCGCCGGCACAATCTGGTCAGTATCTATATTTTCCTCTCGAATCGGCAAGCAAGTTGAGGTAAGTCGACTAAATTTGTTCATAATTAAATAAATTTCCTCACATCAGTAATTTTTCCCTCAATAGCGGCAGCGGCAGCCATAATGGGACTTGCCAAAAAGGTTCTTGCTCCGGGCCCCTGCCTTCCTTCATAGTTTCTATTACTCGTCGACACACAATATTTTCCGGCTGGAATTTTGTCATCATTCATGGCAATACAAGCACTACACCCCGACCACCGCCATTCAAACCCGGCATCAGTAAATATCCTATCAAGTCCCTCCTCTTCAGCCTGCCTTTTGACATGCCTTGATCCCGGTACCACCAACCCTACCACACTGCTCTTTATCTTTCTCCCTCTTACAATCTTTGCAGCCTCCCTCAAATCAGAAATCCTCGCATTCGTACAACTTCCAATAAACACATAATCAATAGGAAAACCTTCCAACTTCATTCCCGATTTCAATCCCATATATGCCAAGGCTCTTTCCATCGTTCTCCTTTCATCCTCTGTCTTTGCTTGTTTGGAACTTGGAATTTGAAAATTGGTGCTTACCCCCGTTGATGGATCCGTCCCCCAAGTCACCAAAGGTTCAATCTTATTTGCATCAATATGGACCTCTTTATCATACTTTACCCCTCTGTCACTATGTAAACTTAGCCACCCCCTCACGGCCTGATCCCACTTTTTTCCTTTTGGCACAAATTGTTTTCCTTTTAAATATGCAAACGTCTTCTCATCAGGAGCTACCATCCCAGCTCTTGCACCTCCCTCAATGCTCATATTACAAATAGTCATTCTCCCTTCCATATCCATATTTCGTATTGTCGAACCTGTATATTCAATACAAAATCCTACACCACCCTTCGTCCCGATCATAGAAAGTATTGTCAAAATGACATCTTTCGCAGTCACTCCCTTCCCCAGATTTCCCTCTATTCTTATCTCCATAGTCCTCATCGGCCTCTGTAAAAGACATTGAGTTGCCAAAACATGCTCCACCTCAGTCGTCCCTATTCCAAAAGCCAGAGCCCCAAATGCTCCATGTGTCGATGTATGACTGTCTCCGCAGACAATCGTCATCCCGGGCTTTGTTATGCCTAGTTCCGGCCCAATCACATGGACAATGCCCTGATTCGGACTATCCAATCCATAAAGCTCAATTCCAAAATCCATGCAGTTTTTGACCAATGTTTCAACCTGCATTTTTGACAACGCATCTCTTATTGTTTTTTGATCTGTAGTTGATACATTATGATCTGCTGTGGCATATGTACGATCCGGTCTTCTGACCTTCAATCCTTTTTTCCGAAGTCCCGCAAAAGCCTGCGGACTCGTCACCTCATGAATAAAATGCGCATCGATATACAAAACCGCCGGCGCTCCTTTTTCCTGAAGGACTATGTGAGAGTCCCAGAGTTTTTGAAAGAGAGTCTTTTTCATATCTGAATAATTCAAATCAAGCAAAAGCTCGAAATCTTTTTTTCCGCGCGCAATCATGCCCCGAGCCGCAGCGAGAGCGCGTGAGCACGGAAAAAAATGGTTGAGAGATTTTGCATACTACAAGAATTTATTTATCGCATCTATATAAGCTTCTGCAGCCGCAACGATCGTATCTGTATGAGTCCCAATTCCATAATATTCTTTTTTATCGTGAGTTACTCCCACATGCACCCGTGCCAATGCGGAAGAGCCCATAGTCGCAGCTTGAATCAGAAATTGAGTGAGCCGAAAATGACGACCTAAAGCCCCATCAATCGCCTTAAACCCAGCATCGATCGGCCCATCCCCTATTCCTGTGGCTTCCTTTATCTTACCGTTGACAGACAATTTCACCGTAGCAGTCGGTATGTTCCGATTGCCAGAAATGGCCTGGAATAAAATCAATTTGACCTTTTTATGGTTTGTCTTTTTTCCCTCACCCATGAGATAACGCAGATCCTCATCGTATATATCTTTTTTAACATCAGCCAGCCTCAAAAGCTCTTCATAAATTTTATTGAGTGTTCTTAAATCTTTAATCATAAATCCTAAATCTTCCAATTTATGTCTCAAAGCCGCCCTCCCGGATCTTGCAGTCAATATAATCTGCGAACTTTCTGCCCCCACGACTTTCGGATCAATAATTTCATAATTTTCTCTTCTTTTTAGTACACCATCCTGATGAATCCCGGACGAATGAGCAAAGGCATTGGCTCCTACAACTGCCTTGTTTGGTTGAACAGGAATACCCATGATGCGAGAAACCATTTTGGAAGTTTCAGTCAGAAGTTTTGGATTGACATCTGTATAAAAAGGATGTGTCGCTCGGCGTGTATAGATCGCCATAATAACCTCCTCCAACGAGGTATTACCGGCTCTTTCACCTATTCCATTTATAGTTCCCTCCACCTGCCTAGCCCCATTTTTGACTCCAGCCAAAGCATTGGCTACAGCCAATCCAATATCATTGTGCGTATGTACAGAAATAGTAGCCCGATCTATATTTGGCACATGGTCAACTAAATACTTTATCTTCGCACCATACTCGTCAGGAAAACAATAACCAGTCGTATCAGGAATATTGACTACAATTGCGCCAGCTTTTATCACAGTCTCGATCATCCGGGCTAAAAATTTATTATCAGCCCTGCCCGCATCTTCTGCATAAAACTCGACATCCGAGACAAACTTTTTGGCATATTTTACCGCTTCTACTGCCCTCTCCAGTACCTCTTCCCGGCTAGATTTAAATTTATATTTGATATGAATATCAGAAGATCCTATCCCAGTATGAATTCTTGGGCTTTTTGCTTTTTTTAGAGCTGAGGCTGCAACTTCAATATCTTTTTTTATTGCACGAGTAAGACCACATACGATACAATTTTTTATAATTTTAGATACTTCTTCGACAGATTTAAAATCACCAGGACTTGATACAGGAAATCCGGCCTCAATTACATCCACCCCCAGCTTTTCCAGTTGTCTCGCCAATTCGACTTTCTGCACCGTATTCAGCTTCGCCCCCGGCGTCTGCTCCCCATCCCGAAGTGTGGTGTCAAAAATATA
>JACQMD010000094.1 GCA_016203755.1 Candidatus Roizmanbacteria bacterium | reverse complement strand
ATCTCCAGGAAGATAAAAAAGACAATCGCGGCAGACCTTCGGCAAAACTCACCGCGGTGCGGATGGCGATGGAGCAAATTGAGCGCCAATACGGTAAAGGCGCGATCATGCTTCTCGGTGAGCGGAAGGCGGCAACAGAAGAAGATGTACTTCCCACCGGTTCATACACCCTTGATTTTGCATTGGGAGTGGGAGGAATTCCGCGGGGAAGAATTATTGAAATCTTCGGTCCCGAAGCATCGGGAAAAACGACGGTTTGTCTTTCTATCATAGCTCAAGCCCAAAAACGCGGTGGAGTGGCAGCATTTATCGATGCAGAACACGCACTCGATCCGGTATGGGCGGAAAAAATCGGCGTCAATCTTGACGATCTTGTTATATCCCAACCCGACACGGGGGAACAGGCGTTGGAAATTGCTGAAATGCTTATACGAAGCGGAGGAGTTGATGTTCTCGTGATCGATTCTGTTGCAGCGCTTGTGCCACGTGCTGAAATTGAGGGAGAAATGGGAGATGCCATGATGGGCATGCAAGCGCGTCTTATGTCGCAAGCGCTTCGCAAACTCACCGGCGTCATATCCAAATCAAAAACAATTGCCATTTTTACCAATCAGCTCAGGCAGAAAATTGGCGTGATGTTTGGCAATCCCGAAACAACTCCCGGCGGACTTGCGATGAAATTTTATGCATCAGTACGGCTTGATATTCGTAAGATTCAGACACTCAAAAAAGGAGAAGAAATCGTTGGCAGCAGACACCGCGTGAAAGTAGTGAAAAATAAAGTAGCGTCTCCGTTTCAAGTGGCTGAATTTGATATTGATGCAAAAGGCATTTCGCGGGCTGGTGAGATTATTGATTTGGGAGTTGCAACGGGTGCAATTCAAAAAAGTGGCGCATTCCTTAAATATGAAGATAAGGTAATTGGTCAAGGGCAGGAGGCAGCAAAAGCATATCTTTTTGAAAACCCCGAAACCGCCAAAAAAATCCTCAAAGAAGTGTGGAAGAAGAGAAAGGGAGAATAGAAAAGTAAACAGTAATTCGTAAATGGTAAATCGTAATTTCTTGCTGTTTCTAGCAATTTCCTCACAAATTTAGTATGATTAGTTTCACTATGCAAAAAGGAAATACAATAATTATTGGTATTGTGTTGGTTACACTTGCAGTGTTTGGTGTTGGTTATTTTCTCCTCAACAGTAATTCATCTTCTTCTCCTTCAAAGACTGTACCGAGGAGGGAAGGTAACGAACAGAATGTGCAAACAAAAGATGTAACGCAAGTATCTGGTTACACCGGACAAGTACTTGCCGGGTCATCTTCGCCGTACCTTGCATTTACCAAAGCTGACTATGAGAAAGCGCTTGCTGAAGGAAAGATTGTTTTTCTCGATTTCTACGCCAACTGGTGTCCGATTTGCCGGGGAGAAGCACCCGATATTGAGGCGGGATTTAATCAATTAACAACTGATCAGATAGTTGGATTTCGCGTAAACTATAAAGATAGCGAAACGGATGCAGATGAAAAAGCGCTTGCGGAACAGTTCGATATTCCTTACCAACACACGAAAGTGATTCTTAGAAACGGACAGGAGATCACAAGATCGGGAGAGGTGTGGGATACGGAGCAGTTTTTGGAAAATATCAACGCACTTTGAATTCCTAATTCCTAATTTCTAATGCCTAATGAAATGCTTGAATGTCGAAATTTCAAATCAATTCTTTAGTCGTTGTGAAATTGAACATTTTATTAGGAATTAGGGAATTAGACATTAGAAATTTGAGAAAAGTCTACTCGAGATGATAATTCTACTTGTATTCGCCTTCCTTTCAGGACTCGTCACCATCCTTGCCCCTTGTATCTGGCCGCTGTTACCAATTATTCTCTCGGCTTCCACATCTGGAGGTAAACGCAAACCGCTTGGTATAACGCTTGGAATTATTATCAGTTTTGCCGTCTTTACGCTCACCATTTCCTATATCGTCAAAATCATCCCCTTTGATCCGGAGGTTTTACGGTATGTTGCTGTCGGGGTAATTGGGGTATTAGGATTGATGCTGGTTGTTCCACCATTAGGACGGATTCTGGAGGGATATGTGAGTATGTTGAGTGGGAGAGTAGGGGGAGTAGGGAGATTAGGGAAGAATCAAAAGGAAGGGTTTACCGGGGGATTATTGGTTGGGTTAGCATTGGGTATTGTCTGGACGCCGTGTGCCGGGCCGATTCTGGCAACGATAGCAACATTGGCAGCGACACGCGCGGTAACTATTGAAATCGTGTTCGTGACATTAGTCTATGTTATTGGAGTTGGAATACCTCTCTTTTTCTTTGCAGCATTTGGACAACAGCTATTTACTAAGAGTAAACGGTTGAACCGTTACACCGGACGGATTCAGCAAATCTTTGGCGTTGTTATGATTTTGACCGCACTTTCAATTGCCACAGGGTATGATCGTGTACTCCAGGCAAAGCTTCTTGATGCGATACCATCTTACTCCCGATTTTTAAATCAGCTTGAAAGCAACGATTCGGTTAAAAACCAGCTCGATCGTCTGCGCGGGAAAGAACAGATGAAGAAAGAGGATATGAAATTCCCGACAACTGAAGAGTTTGACCGGCTCCCGAAACTGCAAAAAGCACCTGAATTTGTTGGTATCAATAACTGGCTTAATACAGATGAGGAGTTATCACTTGAAAAACTCCGCGGCAAGGTAGTTCTTGTTGATTTCTGGACATACACCTGTATCAACTGCATCCGCACATTTCCTCATTTGAAAAACTGGTATGAAACATACAAGGAGGATGGATTTGTCATTGTAGGCGTCCACACGCCCGAGTTTGAGTTTGAGAAAAAGACAGAAAACGTTGAAATGGCTTTAAAACAGTATGGGCTTACGTATCCTGTTGCACAGGATAATGATTACGAGACGTGGCGTGCATACGACAATCACTACTGGCCGGCGCATTATTTGGTTGACAAAGAGGGATACATTCGTTACTTCCATTTTGGGGAAGGAAAGTATGATGAGACAGAGAAAGCAATCCGTGAGCTTATTGCAGAAAACGGAACGGAAATTACCAAAACAGCGTCTGTTATGGAAGATCAAACACCGAAAGCTCAACAAACACCGGAGACTTATTTGGGTCTGGCTCGTATGGAACGCCTCGCGGCAACAGTTTCTCCTCAATCAGGAATTAACGTATTTCCCGTAGAACATCAAGATCCTGCGCTTCACCATTTCAAATTTGAGGGAACATGGAATCTTGCTGAAGAATATGCTGAGTCAGGAGAAAACGCCACGTTAACGCTTCATTTTCTTGCTGACAAAGTATTTCTTGTCATTACGCCACGTCAAAAAAGTGATCAAGTGCGAGTGTTGCTTGATGGCAAATCTATATCTAGCGGACAAGAAGGAATAGATGTGGTAGATGGATTAGTAGTACTCGATGAAGCGCGATTGTATGAATTGGTTGATCTGCAGGGAAATCGGGGAGAGCATATACTCCGTCTTGAATTTCCTGATGCAGGTACCCAGGTCTTCGCATTTACGTTTGGATAATAAGATTTTCTCCTCTCTCTTTCTGCAGGTGGTACACTTTTGTGTAAGATGAAAAAACGAAAAGTCTTGTTTCTTGTTTTACTCATACTTCTGGGGGTGGCTTTTGAATATTGGACAGATCCGACTCCCCAAACAGGAGGAACGGTTAAGATCTACGACCGTGCCGGAGAACTCCTGTTTGAATCTGCGGGAACCGTTGGTCATCGGGAATATGTTTCAATTGATGATATATCGAAAGACCTTCAGCAGTCTGTTGTACTTACTGAAGATGAGCGGTTCTGGAGTCACTTTGGAGTTGACCTTCTTGCGCTTGGCCGTGCTCTTGTACAGAATATTTCCTCAAGAACAGTTGTGTCCGGAGCAAGCACAATTCCCCAACAGATTGTCCGGTTCACTGTGATTTCCCCACAATCTCCTCCCAAGGTAAGTGTTATTCGAAAACTTCGTGAGATGCTTATGGCGGTGCGGCTGTCCCTTACCACACAAAAAGAACAAATACTTGAGCGGTATTTAAACGTCATGCACTTTGGAAGAGAAACGTACGGAGTTCAGAGCGCTTCACGGCTTTATTTTGGTAAAGATGCGTCAAATGTATCGCTTGCCGAATCAGCGCTTCTTGCCGGAATGATTGCCAATCCAAGTAAATATGATCCTCTCAATAATACGGAGACTGTACTTGAACGAAGGAACGATATTCTTGCCCGTCTTCTTGCAAAGAAGATCATCGATCAGGAACGGTACGAGCGGGCTGTATCTGAAGAAATTCCCAGAACATTGTACGAGCCAACACTTATTGCTCCACATATTGGTGAGATGGTTGCTGACTATCTTATGGAACAGAAGATACCTATTACTCGAGGAATACGTGTGTTTACCACGATTGATCGTCACTGGTATGAAAAGGTGCTTGCAATTGCCCGTCGGCATGTTTCGCTGCTTTCTCAAAAACACGATATGACCAATGCTGCTGTTGTTGTGCTGGAAAACAAAACAGGGAACGTTTTGACACTGATTGGGAGTATTAATTATTTTGATGATACGATCGGCGGCAAAAATAATATGGCTACGGCGGTCCGACAGCCAGGTTCCGCACTCAAACCAGTCACGTATGCTGCAGCATTTCAAAAAAGACTCGCAACACCTGCAACAGTTATCGATGATAACCCCAAAGTATATATGACAGGACGCGGTGAAGGATTTACTCCCCACAACTATGATGGCCGGTATCGCGGACCAGTCCTTGTCCGTGAAGCGCTTGCTTCCTCGTACAATCTGCCTGCAGTTGAAATGATTGATCGGGTAGGAGTCGATTCCTTTCTTGATCTGGCTCACCAGATGGGAATTACGAGCATGAACGAAAGCGATCGATATGACCTTGCATTAACGCTTGGCGGAGGAGAGGTGTCGTTAATCGAGTTAACAAATGTCTACGCAACGCTTGCACACGGCGGCGTGTGGATGCCGTACCAGTTTATTTCCCGTATCGAAACTGATACGGGGAAAGAATTACTCGTCAACTCAATAGCTGCTAAAGATACCCGCCGTGTTTTGGATGCGCAAGTTGCGTATCTGATTACCGATATTCTTTCCGATCCGAAAGCTCGCATTCCGACATTTGGAGAAAAAAACCCGCTTCTGCTGAGCAAACCCGCTGCAGTGAAGACCGGAACTACCACAGACTGGCATGATAACTGGACGATTGGGTATACGAAGGATTTTACCGTTGGCGTATGGGTGGGAAATGCTGACAATCATCCGATGCGCGATATCAGCGGAATTACCGGGGCCGCTCCCATCTGGAATCAAGTGATGGAGGAACTGTTGACATTTAGCAACTATTATCCGTTTGTTAAGCCGGAAGGACTGATAGAGGAAGAGATATGTGCATGGGATGGGTTACTCCCGGGAACATCGTGTTCTGAGCAATATGACGAGTTATTTATTGAAGGAACACAACCAAAAGAAGTAACGACATTAACGTCCCGACCTTTTACACTTACTACTAATGTTCATATTATTACCCCACGAGCAGGAGCAATCTACGAGTATAGCACATCATATACTGAAAATCTCGTCTTTGAATTGTCATCAAATTCAGTTGTTCATACTATTATATGGATGGTTGACGGTAACAAGATACCAACTAATGTATGGATTCCTACTGAAGGAAGGCACCAAGTCACTGCTCTTGCGACTACCCTTACAGGAGAAACAGTATCAATTTCACCCGTACAGTTTGAAGTAGTTGCATATAAAAAGGGATGGTAATGCATATGTCTTGACGCGGGTATTTTTCCGTGCAACAATCAAAGCATATGCTTAAGTCTTCTCTCTCCTTGCGAATACAACAATTAACTGCCTATATTACTCATCACGCCCGAAGAATACTTCTTCTATTAGTTGTATTGCTTGGTATCTATGCAGGAACGCTTATTTTGACGCTTATACAGTGGCGCTTTACCCTGTCTTCGGGGATGACACAGGATACTATACTCCGGCTTCTGGCGTCTATTGGAGTAATCGGAGTGCTGCTTGGATTATATTTTCGCTCTCCTTTTATAACGCGTGTTGCATACGATGTCGGAAGAAAAGCTGGTTCTCTATTTCTCGGACTCTTCCGTCACGGACGCGAGTGGTGGACACGATTTTCCGCAGCATCATTCCCTGCTCGAGTCCGCATGGTTCGAATACCTGGAGTACTTCTTATGCTTTTGTTACTCTGGTATATGCTTCAGTCAGTACTGACGCCTCCGAAAATAATAGTAACGTTTCCGGGTAACGATGGGATAGAGGTACCGCTCACGAGCACCATCGAAGTGCAATTTGATAAAAAGATGCATCAGGGCAGTGTACAAAGCGCATTTTCTCTGACTCCGGAAGTTGTCGGCGCTTTTTCATGGGAGGGGGAGTCAACACTCATTTTCACTCCGGCTGAGCAATTGGCTCGGAATCAGGAATATGCAGTTGACGTTGGACGATTTGCGCTATCATCATATTTTATTCCCAAGATTTCTTCCGATCATATTGTCTTTACCACTCTCGGTCATCCGCATGTGGTTCTTGCCAGCCCCCAAACAGAAGCTCCCAGCGGTGATGCTCCTATTACCGTTATTTTCGACCGGCCGATGGTAACCCTCACTACCGCTTCTGAAAAAGAACAATTTCAAGCAGCATTTACCATTTCTCCAACCCTTTCCGGAGAAGGACGATGGTTGGGAACAACAGCCTATCAATTTCGACCAGACGAGGTACCGCAGGCGGCAACGACATATACTTACAAAGTACCAGTAGGCTTACCATCAGAGGATGGTGGGAGTATCCAGGAAGATACCGTATTTTCCTTTTCAACAGAACGACCGCATATTCAGTCCACTTCGCCGCTTCGTGAGTACGGTTATGCAAATCCTGTAGCTTCAATTTCTGCAACTCTGAATCTACCCATCGATCCGGAATCTGCAAAGAATGCATTTCATCTGATTCATTTCAAAGACGGAAAAGAAGAAGAGGTGCCAATGACGGTTAAATTTGTTGGAACACAACAAATAGGGATGTATCCGGCAAAGCCGCTTATAAGAAGTGACAGGTATGGAGCGCGTATTGATGCCGGGCTTACTTCAACTTCAGGCCCTAACGGATTGGAAACACCGTATACGTGGGAATTT
>JACQMD010000097.1 GCA_016203755.1 Candidatus Roizmanbacteria bacterium | reverse complement strand
CCGGGATGATCCGGATAGTCCAGATGGGATAGATCGTGTACCGAATACTCTCTCCATTCATCGGTTTCCTGACTGTATTCAAAGGTATGGAGCTTCCGGTTGTTATCAGCAACAATACTGACAAGCTCGTCTTCATCACAGGTATCAAACATGCGGGCGGAATGATCAAAGATAAAATCAGTGGCGGGCGCAGCAAGCTCATGAAGCGTTCCATCACTGTCTATACTGAAATGTTCAAACGTCCCGTCAACGGAGCGAACAACGACGCTGCCGGTTTTTTTCAATATGGTGAAATCTTTCACGAAGTAACGGACATCTTCTGTACCATCAGGTTTGATAATAGTGAGAGTATCTGAAATCAGCACCATCGTCCCTTCGGTGATCACATCATGAGTCAATACCAACGCGGCATGAGGAAGTGAATCCGTTCGCAATACTTGGTTTTGCCCATTTATCAAATCACGATAGGCATCTGGGTAATCTTGATTACGAACTTCTATCGTGTCCCCTTTGCTCCATCCCGGTGGCGACTTATGATAAAACTCGAGGACGTGTTGTTGACGGACCGGATCGTAATAGGTAGTTCCAACTGTCGTATCATTGAGTCTGGTTGTTTTGATAGTACTCGTCCATGGTTGTCCTCCTTCACGAAGAAACCTGACAACAGTTTCCGTGACACCAAACTCGGGTTGGTCGGGACTGGGTTCATTAATATCATTAATAATCAAAGAATCGTACCGTTTACCGTCTATTTCTTCATACGTGAGGGTGGTTGCGAAGAGTTGACCGGCGGGCGTAACACCCAAATCTACCTGCCGGAGCGGCACGCCGTAATACGCATCAGGAAGAAGGGTTTCGGCAAAAACATCAGATGGCTCAATTGCTTGCTCCTCCTGTGGTATCGACTCTTGCAAGACCCATCGAAGCGTGTTAAACGGCTGACTCACTGCATTAACTGCATAGAATGCTCCTGCTTGTTTGGCAAGTTGCAGTGATTGATTCAGGAAATGACGTTTACTTAGATCAGGTGAATTCATAGATATAGTTATGGGCTAAAATCCGCCTCCACTATACCATACTCACCTCATCTGTCAACGCGGAGAATCACTGATTATAAAGTATGGGAAGAAATTGCCCGGCCGGCGGTTGTGAGATCGCTACTTGGCGCAGATTATAAGGATTGCGTATTTCAACAACTCCGGTTGGTAATGAAAAATAGGGCTGCATAAAAGCAACCGGCGGCAGACCATCACTCACCACCTCACGCATTTCATCGGCAGGTACAAATTTAAGAGTACCACTTCTATCAACAAATGTTCCGCATTTGTAGCGAAGATTATTTGATACAACTGCCGCACCCACTTCTCCCGGCTCCGGCTGCGCAATCTCACGGTATGCATACCCTGATGCAATAAAGTCAGCTCCTATCTTTCCGATACTTGCAAGTACTACATCGTTTTCTTCTCCCACGAGTCCTTCAATTGATGAAAAATCGGTTATATGCAATAATTGCCATTCGTTCTGTTCCGTTCCTGTCAAACCATAGTATGCAACTTGTATACTGCCATTTTCTCTTTTTACCACTCCTATCATCTCGTTTCCACCCCTCAAAGACAATTCCCCGCTGCCTAAATCAAGCGTAGGCAACTCAACTATTCCATCAGGTGAATCGGCAAATGCATACATGTGTCCATCTTCGGTCAACACCACAACTCCTTGCATTCCGGGCATGATTGCAAATCCAATGGCATTGGGAACAGTTTTTTTGATCGGATCGGCTGTATCTGTTTCATCAAGATCAACAATATGAAATTCACGCGCATCATTGTTCATCTGTACTAATGAGTACCGTTCGTTGAGCGAAGCTGCAGCGCCAATTGACGACGGGATTGGAATTGATGATATTGGATTGAACTGATCTCCAATTCTTTCGTACCCGATGAGTGAGGAGTGACCATCAGAAAACGCATATGCAACAGTCACGCGATGGTCACTATGTACAACTGGTTGAATAAATGAGGTTTCGCTAAACCTATGTGTTGATTCTAACTGACTACTCTGATATTCCCGCCTGCGTCCGTCATACTGAACAATCTTAACCAGCGGTTTGTCGGTATTTTCGGGATTGTGACCGAGTGCTGCCATGAACAGACGATCCTCAGAAGGTATTGCAGTTACGGAAAGATTATCTACGGCCGTCAATTCCGGTATGGGAAGAAGTGAATAAGAATTTTGCTCTTGTTCGGTTGTTTGAGACTCTCCCGGTTTGGCAAGAGTCAATCCGAAGCCCACTCCCAACATAGTACTTAATACTGTTCGACGATCAATTTGCTGCATAGTAAATATCCTCTAATAAATTACTCTAAGTATTAAGTATATTATACCGTTTGCAGTCAACAAAAGAGGAAAATCTAGTATGCCACAATCGAAATCTGATCCGGGTAAATCACGTCCTGCCGGCTGTACCGATACGAAATCCGAAGCTTACCTCCCAGGGTAATAGTCGTTTGTTCCAGTTTGGAATATACTATGGCGGTATCTTTACTAATCACCATAGTAACAAATTCGCCTGAATCTTCCTTCAACCGGTACACTGCATCAGTGACGACGATGGAAAATACCGTTCCGATGATTTCTTTCGCTGCGTGTTCCTGAATACGAAATCCCTCACTCACTCCAGGATACATCGAGGCGAAACTTGTATCGCCTTGATAGGGTCGCACCAGTAAATCTGAAAACTGTATGGAAGATGAAGGCAGTTCTTCTTTCCGGCTCGCGGCAATGATTGCAAGAGTTGCAAATACCAGACATATCTGAACACCCGCGATGATGATATTAAGAAATAATGCCCGGTCTTTGGTAAAAATGCCCAGCATATCATCTACGCTACACGTAAATGAGTACCCTGTCAATAGCAAATCATCCGCTACAGCGTGGGGGCAGGAATTCCTTGAACAGGAGGGGAAAACCGCTTGTATTCTGTTTGAATTTCCGCGGGAGTGAGTGCCCGATTATACACTCGCACTTCATCAATTTGCCCATCCCATTGTCCTTGCGTATTGTTATCAGCACGCATACCGATTCGAAGTGGTGAACCAACACCAATATCTGCAGGAACTCTGGCTTTCGTTTCACCAACCATAACACCATTTACATACATCTGCATGCTGGTTGAAGGTTTGTAAACGGCAGCAACATGGGTCCATTTAGCAAGATACTTATTGAAGAAACCATTATAAATCACGTAGTCTCGATGTCCTTGCGATCCGAAAACATGAAATGAAATCATATCCTGACTTCCAAAGGCATTTCCCAGATGCCAACCTTTCGTTCCCGGAGGATTTGTTGCGGCGTATTTATAGGTGCCTATAATGACCCGCCCCTTCCCGGAAGGTGGAGTCCTTGGTCTTACCCAAGCCATAACCGTCAGTTCACCGGGATGTGCATAGACATATCCGGGAATAGAAACTTTATCATCCGCAACACCATCAAAATCCAACGCATTTCCTGAAATTCCCTTTGTCCAGGATGCATTGGTTGTTCCTGTTAAATTACTACCTGATCCATCACTTACTGATGTTCCTCCCGACTCATCAAAACGCCAGTATCCTATGAGATGATCTTTACAAAGCGGCTTTCCCGCACAATCACTATCCCGGCAATCCTCCAGATGGTCACCATCGTCATCGAGCGTATTGGTACAATTTTCCGGATTAACAATCGGTGTTCCTCCTACCACACACTGACCATTCCGGCAAGTTGATCCGTTCTCACAGTAGCCATTCCCGCCACAAGAATTCACTAACCAGTCCGGATCCTGATCAAGATTAATAACCCATGTCCGATTCCACGTATGATCCTGTACGACCAGATTGCCATTTGGTTCAGCAATTACATCTCCCGCTGCACCCATGGGAAGCGAAACATAACCATCCGGCTTCTGTCCCTGGATGTAATTCCCCTGACTGTCCCGCTTGAGCGGGTTACTGTAATACCAAAGCTGACGGTACGGACGTTTCTGCAAATCAGTCGTATAATATCCGTCGTTTCCAACCAGCAAACTATTCCATTTGGTAAACGCAAGACTGACTGGCGCACGGGGACCATTCAGATCGTTACAAAGGGGCAACTGAGTAAAAGTATTACTCACAAACACTTTTCGCGCTGCCAAAAACGGAAAAAGTGTTCCCGATGCCACCCGCAGATCTTCAGCACCATACATGACGATTCGATCATTACCATGACACTCATAATTTCCCTCAACAACAAATAAATTGCCAAAATTATCAAACTTCATTGCATATGGACCGCATAAGCTCTGTGCAGTCGGAGGAACTTCCGCAGTCCATGACCACCATGTCTGTGTGAGATTACAATTGCCCCCTTGCTTGCCGGATTGACCCAGCACCATATCGACATACAGTTTGTTGCTAAAATCGTTGTAATTTTTAATTCGGAGTAACCGGTTATTTTTAGCGTCTGTTATCCAGATTGCTTTCTGGAGCGGATCAAAAGCAATTCCTCCCGAACCTTCGTAAACAACTTCGGTTGTTGGTTCATCAATCCAATAAAGTTTTCTAGAATTCGCAATAGGGAAGCTCGTTGACTGCAGTGGCAATTGATAAATCATGAGTTGTTTATGTTGATTAATGGTCCATAAGCGATTCTGATCATCAATTGCATGAAATGCCCGATCGCCCAGTTGATGGAGTGAATTCTCTCTGACAGTTGGCAATCTCTGACCTATGACAAAGTCAGCCTTAGTACCAGTCAATTTCGTCGGATACTGGTTCCACGCCATAAGCCGACCCTTATCTTTAATAATGAGCTGATTCTGAAAGGATGCAAGTCCAACACCTGACTGAACGCCAAGAGCGGTGACACTATTGGCCATTGTTCCCGGATACAGTCCGCCAACTGGCTTAGGGAGACACGAGTAACCATTTGACGTCACTTTTTCGTAAGGTAGTTTGAAAATAGCAACGCGATGAAATGCTTCATCAGGAAGATACATATTGTTCTGAGCATCAAATGCAGGAGATCCTCCTGCCCAACATAAATTAAAATCCGTGAATATCGAGTTATTCCCATAACATTGATTATAATGAGTATATTGACATCCTGATGTTCTAGTATCAACCGCACCGACGACCTTAATAATTGCACCATTATCATCGATAAGCACTACCCTCCTCGTTTCATGTTCCGATACCCATAACTTTCCTGTTGCATACTCTCCCTGTTTGTAAGTATTAAAGGTAAATCCTGTTGTTTGCATAAAGTAACTACCACCCAATCTATCAGCAGGACCTTCCTGCACTTGAATTGATTTGTATGCGCTCATGCCATTGGTAAAGGGCGGACGGAATACCAAAATTCGCGAATGAAATGCAGCTGGCCATTCATCAATAACATACAGATATCCTGTTGCCGGATCTACACGCGCAAGTGTTGGAGTACACATGGTATTGAGGGGCGCATTACCCACACAGCCTGTCCCGACTGCGGAGGACATATCTTTTTGTCCAAGAACAAGATTTGCAGTTTGACTGTTTTGCTGAAAGCGAAGCATCCGGCGATTAAACGTATCAGCAATCCATACATTTCCCGAACTGTCAACCGAGACACCGCGACTGGCTACATGATCAAATCCTTGAGACGCTTGACCGAATCCGACAAACAATGTCGTTGCATCACGATAGGTGATTCCTTTTCCTTTGTTTGCACCATTTGAAAAAAGATTCGGTTGCCCGATCACAAAATCTGCCACACTGTCGCCTTTTCCGCCGGATGTATCAGTGCTGAATGGATAGTTATATCGAAGTACTCTGTTGTTATAGACGTCAACAACATACAAATTCCCGTCTTTATCAACGTCGAAATTGGTCCGCATCCAATTTTCGGCAATATTGGTGTTATCCGGAAAATTGGATAAGCACAGCGTTCGATCTGATGGTGATAGATACGTTCCAACATTATTATCAAAATTGCAAGAATTAATATACCCATAATCTCCCTGACCAAATATCCGGTCAGGATTAGGAGTTCCGAGAGAATTCTGCGACAGATTGATTTGAAAAGTACGGTATCCCATAATCCGGTTGTTGCCGGTATCATGTACATATATATGATTGCGTACCTTGTCTATCGTAATTCCTGAGGCGTGAAAGATTTTATTGGGACTAATGGTATCCTGTGTTGTATCTTTATTCGACCGTTGATTGAAAAGCTGTAACACCTTCCTGCACGTACCCATAAAACTTATACAGGAAGGAGTAGTGGCTGCTTTTGAAAATTCCAAACTCGGGTTTCGGGAAACATACTGGGCAAAATAGACCGTAGAAATAGCTGAAATAGCAACAAAGAGAAACACCCCCAATGATTTGAAGTGTTGAGTAGAACGCCGAACTGAGAAATCAAACATATTCCGTAAAAACGCTACTCTATTCAGAGTACCCTTTCATTATCACAACTGTCAAGAGAAAATTATCAGGAAGAAACAGCAGGGAGAAAAACCTGAAAAACAGGCAAAGGGGTCAAGGTCGGGACAGGAGTTGGAGTACCAGTCGGTGTTGGGGTATCGGTTGGAGCCGGTTCAACGGAAAAATCTCTCAATTCGCTCTGGACACTTCCTTCCGGACAGGTGATCGCACCACCCCATTGCCAGTTATCCAGCTGGTTCGACGGGACGGGTTCTTCTTGAGCATAGGAAAATTCATAGAGCGCTTGTCTTTGCTGTGGACCCAGTTGCGTTTCAGTACCATCCGGGTGCTTGATAATAAGAAAACCATTGCACGGTCCGCCGCGACCGTTATAGGAAAATCTCCATAGTTCTTCATTGGGCTGAGGAAGCTTTGCATTCTCTTCGGGCGCAATCAGATGAATAGCTCCTGGAATGCTCGTGGGAGAAGGAGTAACTGACGGAATTGTCAGTTGAACACTATCGGATTTCCCCTCAACAGACATGGAATTCGCGCCAGTCAGAAGAATAATTCCTAATGTCAATGCTGCAACTCCAATAACATATTTTCTACTAACCCGAACTGGCCTGCGTTCTACAACGAATTTTTTGCAGTTTTCCCAAACATCTCTATACATATATAAATAGTTTGAGCCGACGGGGAGGATCGTCAGCCAGAGGCTTGAGCGGGTGACGATACAGTGCTCGAACCTAAAGGAACTTCTCACGCCTGATATCGTACTCCAGCTTCAGCTTCTTAAAGAACAGATGGGTATCGATTCTTTCGTAGGCTACCAATAACCCATTTGATTAATATTAGCTCTTTATGGTGGGTTGAACAAGGTTACTACTGTATATTTCTGTCACATTATCATTCACCACACAACAGGATCGTGTTATGAT
>JACQMD010000072.1 GCA_016203755.1 Candidatus Roizmanbacteria bacterium | reverse complement strand
ATAATATACTTTACCGACTCGTCTTCCAAGATATAATAATTATAATTCCTTTTTAGTTGCTCATTGAGTATACGATCAATTTGATATAAAGCTACTAGAATATGCTCGGCAGTTTGTCTGAGATTACGAGAAGAATTGGTAAGTTGACGTAATGTCTCAAGCGGAGATAGTTCATCAACAAGTAATAGATCTGTTAGATGGTTCATAATTACACTTTATTTAATAATAGTTGTAAGATTCTTTCGAGCTCTTTTTTCTTCATTTCGTTTTTGACAATAACCACAGTTCTTGATATAAAAATAACATCTTTTTCTACAAGTTCATGCCTTTGTATTGTTTTTCCTGTTTCGACGCAATCAATTGCGCAGGAATAAACATAGGGTACCAAACCTTCGGTTGATCCAGATATTTGTTCTATGGAGATGTTGGTATAACCTTTCGATGCAAAAAAATCCCTGGCGATGGTTGGGAATTCTGTTACGCAGGAAAAGGATTGATGATTATTAGGGAAAGGGGTAGTTTTGTGAGCAAGAAGACTTAGTCGTGTGTTACACCATCCGACATCTTTCACAATGAGCGCAGGGTACCCTTTTTCTCTAATCCATTCAGTTGATGTAATACCGATATCAATAGTGCCATCATGGACAAGCTTTGGTATATCCCGCTGTTTCAATAGATAAAAATGAATGTTAGTTCTTTTATCAAAATAATGTAACCTCGTTTTATGAACATCCTTATTGAGGAACGATCGTATAAGTGTATACGACTTATAAGAAATAGTTCCTTTTGGCAAACCGATGTGAAAATGATCATGAGTAGTAGTCATAAAAGTTAGAAGCAATTAATGTGCGTTGAATTTATTCTGTTATCATTGCTAGATATCACAATAATGTGTTATAGTAGTTTGCAGACGACAATTGAGAAAATATATCTTGACATCTAAATGAATACATTGTATGATAATGTATTATAGCATATTATGAAACTCACACTCTCACTTATTAAAGCAGACATCGGCGGAGTCGGGGGACACTCAAAGCCCTCTATAAAACTTCTTGAAAGTGTCAAAGATTTTATCTCATCAAAAGGAATAAAGCTTCTTATTGATCATCGAATATTTCATACCGGTGATGATATCGCTATTCTTATGTCGCATACGCACGGTACTGAGGCGTCCGCTATTCACAAGCTTGCATTTGAAGCATTCAAAATGGGCACTGAAGTTGCCAAAAGCCAGGGATTGTATGGAGCCGGACAGGATATCCTCAAAGACGCATTTACCGGAAACGTGGCAGGGATGGGACCGGCTGTTGCTGAAATTGCATTTGATGAGCGCCCCAATGAGTCAATCCTGGTCTTTACGATGGATAAAACAGAGCCGGGTGCATTTAACCTGCCGTTTTACCTAGCTTTCGCCGATCCCATGTGGTCACCAGGACTCATTCTTTCTCCGCCGCTTATGAAAGGATTTACCTTTGAGATTATTGATACGGAACATTTGAGTGCAGAAAAAACCGTCCGGCTCAATGCTCCGGAAGATCTCTATGATATTGCAGCCCTCCTTCGAGAGACGAGGCGGTATGTCATTAAATCCATTTTCTCACGGACCCATCCTGATGAAAAAGTAGTTTCTGTCTCAATTACACGGCTGAAGCATATAGCCGGCCGGTATGTCGGGAAAGACGATCCGGTGGCGGTCGTTCGCGCACAGAAAATATTCCCGGCGACTGAAGAAGTGGGCGCGTGTTTCCGCCTTGCTCACTATGTAGGCGGCGATACACGGGGATCGCACCATCAACCGCTCATGCCGGTGACATTTAATTCTCCTGCTTCAGTTCATTATTGTATTCCGATAGTCCAGGGAGTTGCATTCAATACCCATGAGGGGAAAATGACCGAGTTTATTGATATGTTTGATGACCCGTTCTGGGAGACAGTGCGCCGTAAAGCTTCAGAAAAATCTATCGTGATGCGTGAACAGGGTTTTACCGAGCCTTCCATGCTCCCTCGGGATGAACTTGAGTATGGAGGGATTGTGGAGCGATTAGGTAAACTTGAGAAGCGATTTACACTAGCGAAGAAGTAATTTGTTTATGCGTACTATCACTCAGCAATTCCCCCACGGTAAACGGGTGCTTCTGCGGGCAGATTTCGATGTTTCACTCAATCCCGATCATACCATTGCCAACGACGCACGAATTCAAAGCAATCTCCCGACAATTCAGTTATTATTGAAAAACAAAAATAAACTTGTTTGTGTGGCAAAACTCGATCGACCGAAGGGGCGTGATTTGAAGTATTCACTCTCCGTTGTGGTGAAACATCTTCAAAAGCTTATTCCAACGCATAAAGTCAGATTAATTGATGATTTTCTTACTGTCAATCCAACGGTTTTTGATAAACAGACTGAAAAAGATATCTATGTGCTTGAGAACATTCGATTCTATCCTGAAGAAAAGAAAAACGATGCTACTTTTGCCAAACGCCTTGCGGATCTTGCTGATGTGTATGTGAACGATGCGTTTGCCATGTGTCATCGGTCTGAGGCTTCCATTGTTGGAGTTACCAAGCACATTCCTTCATATAGTGGGTTGCTGCTAAAAAAAGAAATTGAAATGATTGATCGTGTTACAAAACATCCCCATCATCCGGTGGTAGTTATTATCGGAGGAGCAAAAGTATCTACCAAGATTCACCTGATCGGGAGATTGATGGAGGTTGCAGATTGTATTCTTATTGGGGGAGGGCTCGCCAATACATTTTTTGCAGCACAAAACTTCAATATTGGAGGAAGTTTTTATGAAAAGGAAGCGCTTGATGATGCGCGTCAACTGTTGCAACGCGCGAAAAAGAAACACACAGATTTATTATTTCCTGTCGATGTCGTTTTGGGATCACCTGATCCTGAGAAAAAAGAGGGAGAGGTGGTAAACATCAACGATATGGTAAAAACTGAAAAGCGTTCGATTCTTGATATTGGTCCCCAAACCCAGGCGCTTTTTGGGAGTACGATAGCCTATGCAAAAACCATCATCTGGAATGGTCCGATGGGATATATCGAACACTCATCATTTCGTCGCGGGACCGATTTTGTTTTCTATGCAATTGCACAAAATCAGCATGCGGTATCACTCGTTGGCGGAGGAGATACGCTTGCCGCAATTTCAAAAAAAGAATACATCGATCAGATCACCCACGTCTCAACAGGCGGTGGTGCTATGCTTGAATATATCGAAAAAGGCACCCTCCCCGGGATAGAAGCCCTCAATCAATAATTCCCCGAAATACTTAACTGATATATATCACCTAAGT
>JACQMD010000073.1 GCA_016203755.1 Candidatus Roizmanbacteria bacterium | reverse complement strand
TTTCTTCAATATTTTGGCCCTTTATTTAGGTCATTCTGTCATATTTCTGCAGGGAATTTCGGGGAAGACCTGGTTTAATGTCCGATATGGTATCATGATGTTACCGAGCGTTGCAATATTTGCGGGATATCTGGTAGATCGGGTAAAAGGTTTACGATGGACGTTTATCGGTCTGTTTCTCTTTACGACGTTTTTCGCCTTTGTCAATGCCGATGCGGTAACCATTGACGATGCGCGTGTTGGCTCAAGCCAGAAAAATGTCAGCGAAGTTTCCGGGTGGCTTGCCAGAAATACCGCAGATAAAAAGGGATTTATACTCATTGCTGCCGCATCGCATGATGCGATTATATTTTCATCAGGTCTTCCTATGAAACGGTTTATTCATGAAGGAACCGGAGCGTACTGGGAATCGGCAACGACTATGCCAGACCAATGGGCTCGTTGGATTGTGATGAGAACACATGATGATAATGATTTTACATGGAGACTGGTGAGCAGGACTCCTGGCTTTGAGCGATATACGCTTGTTGAGAGCTATCCATTTGCCGATATTTATGAGCTGAAAGAAGAATATGTATCACAGGTAAATACCGAACCGGTGTTTGGAAAAGAAGCAGATATTAAAAAAGGAAGATGAAACCCTATAAATTAATTATCCTCATGTGTTCTTTCCTGCTATTGTTTGTAAGTATTGTGCGCATTCTTCCCACACAGGAGTCGGTGAGTTTTGCCTATGAAACGGATTTATGGGACATCCAATCGGTTGATACGGTCAAATATTCACGTGATCTTGCGCGGGAAAAAGCAGATCTGTCCCTGTTTGATGCGGAAATAGAACAACAGGTGGCATCCATTGCAGCAGTTGGAGCGTCCCACGTGGCGATCGGAACCCCCTACGACGAAGAGTTCCTCCCGTTCATGAAACGCTGGATAGCGCCGGCCCGCAAGTACGGTCTCAATGTTTGGTTTCGGGGAAATTTCTCCGGTTGGGAGCGGTGGTTTGGGTACCAGTCAATTACAAGCGATTCACACACTGCACTGCTTTCAGAATTTATTCGGGCAAATGGGGACTTATTTGAGAATAGCGACGTATTTGACCCTTGTACCGAGTGCGAAAATGGAGGAGCGGGAGATCCACGGCGAACCGGAGATGTTACGGGTTATAGAGCATTTTTAATTGATGAGCATAGGACCGCCACAGACTCATTTCGCGCGATAGGTAAAAATGTACGGATTGTACATTCGATGAACGGCGACGTTGCGCGGCTCATAATGGACAAGGAAACAACGCAAGCCTTAGGCGGGGTAGTGACGATTGACCATTATGTAAAATCTCCTCAAAAACTGGCGGAAGATGTTGAGAGTATCGCCTCAGCAAGCGGCGGAACTGTGATCTTGGGAGAATTTGGCGCACCGGTCCCGGATCTTCATGGAAATCTTGATCAGGACGGACAGGAGAAGTGGATCAATGAGACGTTAACGCTTCTTGCAAAATCCAATCAACTCACCGGAATCAATTATTGGACAGGGTATGGAGGAAGTACCAGACTCTGGGAGCAGGATGGAACACCAAGAAAAGCCGTTTCAACAGTACAATCGTATTATAATCCCCGAATCCTTATGGGAACGGTGACGGATGAGATAGAAAATCCAATTGTTGGAGCACTGGTAACGCTTGGCATCAAAGAGGTGGTGACGGATGAAAGCGGCGCATTTGTGATCCCGTATGTATTTGAAAATGAAAAACTTATTATTTCTGCAGAAGGATATAACAGTATTGAGGTTGAAGATGCTCCCTCCCAAATATTCCCAATAGTGCTTTTCCGTCAACAGGAGGGTCTCGTGTTTAAGCTTCAGAAGTTGATACACGGGGTCATCAATAAATAAAAGGCGTGTTATTTTTAGGTTCTGTTTCTCTTCACGAGAAATATTTTTGATTCAGGAGTACCTTCAAGTTCGGTATGATAATACGACCCGAATTCTTCCGCTGAAAAGTGAGGGTTATCGTGAAGAAATTCATCAAATGCCTTTTTTTCACCAACGTTTTTTTCTGCGAGATTCTCTCCGCTGTCCCAGTCGTCAAAAAGAATAATTGCTTCTTTGTTAATCAGCGGTCTGCAGAAATTGAGCGCGGTTTTGGTAGAGGAGTATAAATCACAGTCGATCATGATGATACTCGCGTTGGCAATATGGTGCTTCTGAATGAGGGTGTTATTGAGTGTTTTGTCGTACCACCCTTTAATAAGAAATACTTTCTTCCAGTCAACTCCTCCCTGATCCAAATTCCGCTTCGTGTCAGGAAGTGTCGATTTAAACTGTCCCGAATGCCAGTGGAGCACCGTATCGCCCGAATGGGTAATTGTGGGCAGACCCTCAAACGAATCAAATCCAAACATCCGGACCGAACTTATTCCAAGTTTTTTCAATGCACGGTGCATGCAAAGCATTGAGGTGCCATTAAATACCCCAAACTCCAAATAATCACC
>JACQMD010000074.1 GCA_016203755.1 Candidatus Roizmanbacteria bacterium | reverse complement strand
TTTGTAACTGATAAGACTTTTATATCCTGCCTCTGCCATACATTTATAATAGCAAATATTTGTGCCATTGCCCAATAAAACAGCTTCTGCTATACTTAACTTATGAAACATTATATTTGTACCGGAGAATGCGGCGGCGTGTCAGACACACCCGGCACTTGCCAGGCAGAATCATGTTCTCTCCATGGTCAACCATTGGTGGAATGTGATTGTGAAGATGGGGAGCATGACACCATAAATAATGCTGAAGGACCGTCTCCGGTAAACCCACAAACAAATAACCAGTAGCTCTATTTCACCTTTGACTTAATTAATTAAGTATTTTAATCTATTCTCATGGACACTTTCTCCGAAAGAAATTCCAGTCTCGGGGCCGCTCATCAAACGCAGATTAGATGACACTCAAACACCAGGACAGTCCGGCAAGGTCGGGGATTTTTTGGCATTCTTTTTTTGCCATACCTTTATTGTTGTCCCAATCTAAAACACCGCTGCCAATTTGTTTAAAACAAGTTTCCCTATTTTGAGGATCGGCAAGTGAGCAGAAGTCAATCATTTTTTGCATGTCTCCGACAAAACGGTATGACAGAGAAGATACTACCCCCGCAATACAAATATTCTTAAAATGTTCCGAGGGCATCAGGTCACAATCTTTTTTCATAGTTTCAAGCGATGAAGTAAAACCAACCTGGTTGGTACCGATGGTTCTAAAACACCGGTCATGATAGGCATCGGGAACTTGTAAACAAAGCTCGGCGACTTTTTTCCAGTCCTGTTTGGAAATAATCGAAAAATAAGAACTCTGGTATTGCCAGCAAAGCGGCTGATACTGTTCCTCAAGTGCGTTACATGGATAAAACGGATCATCTGCTTTAATGTATTTACTTGCATGGTCAAACGAGGTAGAACTTGATGAATTCTCCATAAATACGCCGGTGTAGCATCGTTCTTTGTGTTGTTGTTCCAAAAGCGTATCACAAAGTGTTAATGATTGCGTTAGCTCCATGTCGGTCACGAACATGGCTGCGTGACCGGTACCATGAAGGCATTCATTAAATTCAATGGGTTTTTGATAATCGCTCTGTTTCCCGCAAATTTTTGCAAACTCGCTCGCTATAGTTGTTTCTGTCTGGATACTCTTCTCTTTCAGATATGCCTCAATCGTTCCATGGTAACAGCCGCCGTGGCAGGTCGAATCACATTGGGCGTATACGTTGGCAATACTCCCCTGCTTTTCATATTCCAGGCGGGATAGATAGTGCGTCACCTCGTGACATCGTGCATAGACTTCCGGATATTCTTCATTTTTTTTAAATAGTTCCAGAGTTTGAGCTAAACCTATATTTCTATACAACATATCTGCTGCCTGTTTATAGCAGCTATCTCTGCCTCCTCCTTCATAACAAATTTTTAATTGTTCTTTGATGTAAGAACTAGCATCCTCACCGCTTTTTAAATTTCTGAAGTTAAAACTCGCCTGTTTATTGTATTCTTTTATTAGTCGTTCGATATGCTCGAGACACTCCTTTTGGCCTTGTAATACTCCAGTACATACCTCTTTTGATTTTTCCTGCCATCCCGGTATCTCTTGAAACACCATTTCTCCTGCGGCAGCCTGTGCACATTTTGCGGTAAATTCATCAACACCTATTTTTTTACAACCGGCGATGATCTGCTGGACATCTCCTGTTGAAGCAAGAGAAAATCCTATTGCATCAAAACAGGCATTTTTGAATGGTTTTGAGTCCGAGTCACGGCAAATTTTTACTACTTCATCAAATCCTCTCTTAAATCTGCCCATAAGAAGGGAAGGCTGGTTCCTGCCGCAGGAAAAAGAATACGAATATCCGTATTGTTCTTCCAGACTATTACACGGATAGTACGGATCGTCACGTTTAAAAAATGAATCAGGTGCAGAGCGCACAAATTCCATAAATACTCCGTCAAAACAGTACTCATTACCAGATGTCAGCTTTCTACAGCTGGATAGTGATTTTTCTATGTCACTGGTCGCATAAAAAGAAGCAACGCCATGGCCAATGCCGTGAATACAACTTGCGACAGGCCCTGAATTTGCAGGGCCCAATTGCAAACAGCTCTGCTCGGCATCAAGCAAATGATCCAGATTTTCGGCAAACGCCTTGTCCAAAAATCCATGGTAACAGCCAAACGCAAACTCGCTCCCGCAGTCTATAATACTTTCAAACCCACCCTTTTCATACAGCAAAATACCCGCAAGGTGAGCCAGGTCATGGATATTTCCTGATGAGCCCCCTTCGCCTGCAAATGCGTTTTTGACAAGCTGCCAGGCTTTAGGAGCACCGTTACCCCCGGCAAT
>JACQMD010000078.1 GCA_016203755.1 Candidatus Roizmanbacteria bacterium | reverse complement strand
TGGTTACTCCGTCCTGGATGGTGGGTAACATCGACGTGCCGGACACCGGGACCTTGGTTAATCGGTTAGTAATGCCCCAATCATACAGGACTATTTTGGAAAAAGTCACGGTCCCCGTATAGGCGGTGATCCACGTGCTGCCAGTGAACAACCATATGAGCAGTACGTACCCGATTTTTGCAAAGAAACTACGACTTGATTTGAAGATGTCAACCGTCACCACCAGTGGCAAGAGAAAAACAGTTGCGAGCAAGCGTTTCATGGAGTCTCCTCCTCATGCAATTCATCTCGATAACGGGTAATAAAAAGATAAAATAATACAATCACAATAACATCACACACGATATATAACCACGCATATAGTTGTATCCAACCTATCGCTTTTACTGAGGATAACAAAAACGAAGGGATCACATACATGACTCCAGCAACGCCAAACAGCTTGCTGTAGCGGAGTTTTGTTGTATGGATGGTATTGAAAATCCAGAGAATAAATGTTGCCGTGAGAACCTCAACAATAAACCACATCCATGAAAAGAGAACAATAAAAGCAGGACTTGTATAAAGCATACGAGTTGCTAAATTGACAATTTTGTTGTCTTTATTGAACTTTTCAATAAACTCATGCATATAGTTGCGAGTTATCATCATATCCGGAACTGAGCTTAAAGACTGGATCTTGGTTTCACCATCATCCATATAGACGAGATTTTTTTTGGTCAGCATGGCATAACTTTGCTGCCGCTCAAAATCTTCGATGGATCCGGTGGTATTGAGCGAAATAAGCCGGAATTTTGATTGCGACTGTGAAACGATATGGGATTGTTGAAATAATTCTTCGAGTGTTTGTTTGGAAATCGTGAGATAATACGGCTCGGTCACATTCGTGCTTGCTTCTCCTTTTTTAATGGTTATCGTAAGGTCCTCGGGGAACACTTCGTCTATTGCTTTGTTGACCTTTTCGTTGAGGTTTGCAGCGATTGGCAGTGCGTTTTGTAGGAAAACATATGAAGGGTACGCGCTAAAAAAAACTGCTATAAGGAATCCGAACAATGCGGTCCGAAACCTTCGTTTACCGAGGGCTAATTCTTTGAGGTATGAATAAATACGGTTAACAAATCCTCCTGCGGGATCGATATTGTCGTAAATGACTGCAGGTTCCTTGGTCGAAGGTTGTTGCGGTTGATACGTTGTCCCGATTGCTTCAGCAATAACCGGCTCCTGCCACCCAACGCTTCGAAGTGAAGCCACAATAGCAGCATTACTAATACCCTGCGCGCGGGCTTTTTGAATATAGGAGTTTAACTCAATACTCACCATCATAGTTATTATTGACCAATCCTTTCTTTCTGTCAAATGCGGTATACTTACTTTATGGCAACAATGAGTTCGTATTCGTTACCCGCAATCCCGGCGCATCTTAAGTGGCAGATTCTATCATTCCAGCGACTGGTCTGGCCCGAAGGATTTAGAGGGAGGGATGAGTTTCATCCGGTTACCTTTGTCCTCACCGACAATGATGTATTGCTCAGCCACTTGCAGGTTGTGTGGAAGAATCTTGAACACCGGGGAATACTCTATAAAACGTACGGATTTTCAGGAGTCTTTACGTACCCTTCACATCGGAGAAAAGGATTTGCATCAGAACTTATTAAAGCAGGGAGCAAACGTATAGAAAAACAGGGTGATGCGGATATCATTTTTTTCACTACAACCATCGAAGGGCTGTATGAAAAAGCGGGATTTGAAAAGTTAGAAAAAGCTAAAGTCCTTACTGGGGATCAACAGAAACCCGAACTTTACCAAGAAATCTCGTATGCCCGTTTCGTTTCGGTAAAAGGAAGAAGAGGAAGAACTGATTTTATGGAGTATCCGATCTATTTTGGTGAACATATTTGGTAAATTGAAGACAATTCCCATTGAATTACACTGAAAAGAGAGATATACTAGCGGTATATGAAAAACAAAAATTATCAGGCATTTCTCAAAATGGATTTATCAAAGGCTCAACCTGGTCAGTATGTAGTACTTGTAGATGGAGAATTCTTTGGTAGGAGTAAAGACGTTGAGAAGCTATTAAAAGATGCTAGGAAAAGATATCCAGCAAAAACTCCATTTGTATTCAAAATGCCAGAGCGAGGTACGATAGTCGTTTAAGATTTTTATGACTGTATTTCGATACAGAAAATTCTACGGCGCCATACGACTAGTTGCAGATGTTACGCTTTTTGCCAATGGAAAAACATTCCAAACAGGAATGCTAATAGATTCCGGAGCAGATATTACCATGATTCCATTACGATTAGGGAGAGCATTAGGTTTTAAAGAAGAAATTAACAAAATTGAAAATATCCGTGGTATTTC
>JACQMD010000077.1 GCA_016203755.1 Candidatus Roizmanbacteria bacterium | reverse complement strand
GTTTATTCGCGACAGGTCGTACTCATCCAGAGGAGCGTTTCTTAGTCCTTTTGATGAAAGATAGATCTGGTCAAGCAACGCCTTTTCCGGCTCCGCAATAAGTGCTTGCTTGTCTTTTTTGTACCCCCAGAATAATGACCGGTTGACACGAGTGTACGAAAATATTTTTTCATGGATATGTTTTTTTACCGGCTTTTTCGTAGTAGCGCTTGTCACTTCATAGGGAAACTGTGAAAGAATGCCATAAAAATTAAGTGCTGTTTCGAAAGAAATATAGGACGGCGTGTATAAAAATGAAGCGAGCTCAAAATCGCCTGTTGTGCTATTGACAAGCCGGTATTTACCCCGCTCAATCTTTTCTATGACACCTGAACGGATGAGTCTGCGGATGATACTAAACAAAGTCATATCATTTTCTACCTGCAGTAGATCTTTCAATGAAGCGGTCGTAAAAAGTGCCAGAGGGGCTTCGTAGAGTTTTTTTGTGGCAACGGAGAGATTATACGTTTCCATATACTTATTACTTTATAAAGTTTAAGGGAACTTGTCAAGATGGAATTTACCGGAGATGGTGAAGCGTCTCTCTATCCCCCACTCTATGACAGTTCATCTCAAACCGTACATCGTAAATGGCTATCTATCGTACTGGGTTTTCTTCAATCGTTCTTCTTGAAGCTCCCGATACAGCGGCTCCAATTCAGAATTTTTAATATAGAGGCTGGCGTTTTCCCAAAATTCATCAAACAACACCGGTTCATAGCCTTGTTGTTCATATTCCAACGCTTGTAGAACCATCTCTAACTTTTCTACTTGTTTTACGAATTTTGCTTCCGGGGTTGTTTGAGCAATAAATTCATCCCAAAGAGAAAGATACTTCTCTTTTCCCTCTACATCTTTAAACATTTCCTTGAATGCATTTCTCTCATCTTTATGTTTGTACTTAAAGGCTGCGACAATATTTCTTCCTTGTTCATACACAATATCGCCTATAAGGGCTGTGCCCAAATCATGAAGTAATGCCATATTCATGATTTTTTCTTTATTGAGCCTTCTATTTTCATGGAGTAACATTGTCAAAAAAGTTACACGAAAGCTATGTTCAGCCACACTCTCACTGTTTCTAATACCTTTGAGAATCCAACCATGTCTTTTGACATGTTTCAGTAATCCAACCTGCATTGCGACTTGAATGATGGTTTTATCGTTTATTTTCATATATCTTCTTCAAAAGAGACAGAATAGTAGTAGAATCTCTTTTGATTTTTTGAATATCTTTGTGTAATCTTTTCAAAGTAATTGTATCATCGTGCTCTTCGGTAAAATACGCGAGGGGAAATCCCGTAATCGTGCTAATTTTTTTGAGGGTTGGCAATGGCGGAATGGCACGTCCCGTTTCGTAAGCAGAAATGGCCATCTCAGTTACCCCAAGAAGTTTTCCGAGAACTTTTTGTGAAAGATCTTTGTTTCTCCGGGCATACCTGATTTTGTGAGCAATACCATCCATGAAGAATAGTATACCTCATGCACTGTTCAATTTTCATACTTGACATGTAATGCTTAACAAGATAATATAAACTATAATTACAGTATAGTTTCGCCGAGTATGGGAAGCGAAACCTTGCCGACAACCAATTACGTTCTTTCCCGCCAGCCGCTTTCGGTGCGGTTGAAGTATTATTTCTTGAAACAATCCAAACGCCTGTTAGTTCCCCTTCTCCTTTTCCTTGCCAATTGTATTGATGATATCAATAGAAACTTGTGCTCTACTGAAGAGAAGCTTCGAAGACAGTCGTGGTAAAAAAACTGTTTTAACGGGAAAATGCGTGGTAGGTTGAAACGTTTCCGGGTATATGGTAGTTCATCTCAAACCGTACATCCTGAAGAAGCGGGCTGCGGAGGATATGAAAGTTTAATCTCCTCGTTTTATCCCTGGCATCAACAATTATTTTATGTTCATAATTTGCTATCCCCTGCTCTTCGGATGCCATTTGTGCCTTTTGCCAAAGCGTTGCAAATAACTTGTTTTTCATCATTGTTGACATAAACTCTTTATACCATTTTTCAGAAGTTCTACCACGATTTATAAGTCGAAATCGCACCAGTTTCTCAAGTAACACTCTGTGCCATTTTTCAATTTCGTCTTTTTCAGACAGATATTTATTTTGGATAAAATCAGGATTGAAGGTAAATTCCAACAAGAAGAAATTTCCGCGCGTATTTTCTCAGCAACATGCAAGTTCCGGTCGAGATGCTCCTTGCAAATTCATTAACGAGGGGTATAATGGAATTTTGCGTATGGGAGAGTTAGTAAAGCCACTCCTGAGAGATGAATTTCGATTAGGAGCACCTGTCGATTATCGACGAGGTCTCGGAAATACTTCAGAGCTTGCACGAAGAACTGTTGATAGAACCGGTATTGTCCGCGTTGTTAATTTCCCACCTGATATGCGAACACTTGTTGAATTCTGTAGTACTTTTGGTCCGTTAATGCCAAAATATCGAGCAACTGGTACAGCACCCGAAGACTATATTGGAGATGTAAGAATCAGAACAGATATACCACCGGAGGATAGACTTGCAACAGAAAGAGACGGAGAACTTCGTCCCCACACAGCAAAATCATGGGGACTTCAAAGACCACGGTATTTTGGTATATTAATGATTAACCCTGGATGGACTAATCAATCTTTTGGGATGAATGGCGAATCCAGGTTTGTTCGGGCAGGTGATGCAGTGGATGAGCTACAACGACGATTCCCTCAAACAGCAGATGAAGACTTTCATCTCCTCACAACTACTCCGGTAGAGTTCATGGCGACACATATTAGAGATGATGTTGCTCGGATGGCCATTGTATTTCCAGTAGATAGCATTAGTACTCTTGGACTACGGTATAAGGAAAATATGCGAGATGTTCTGATACGACTTGCACCTCCTACTTTAGAAGGCAAAAGGTATGTACAAGCAGTAACAATGATTGCAGTAATAGAGCATATTCCACCAGCTGTTATTCCAAACGTATTAGTAGAAATACATCGAGCGTTAGAAGACAACGGGTTATTTGTTGTCCGTGTGCCAAGTACACTTCAGCCGGTGAGAGATAAGCATTACCAACATTTTACTCCAGACTCTCTACAACATACCCTTGAACAAGGAGGTCACTTTACTGTTCAAGAAATGGTTGGTAACCACGATACGCGTGTTGATTGGGCAGATTTCTATGTGCGTATTACTAATAAAGCCCGACAGAAAGGACTATCTGATAGCGACACTACTATACGAGCAGATGAGATGTATCATGCTGAAGTAAAAATTTGTGATCCATATGACGCAAAGAGGTTACTCGCCATATGCAGAAAAAAATAGACCATAACTTAAAAGAATATTATTCAAAACGCGCAGAAGAATATGATGCTGTTTATCAGCGTAACATCCTAGTTCGTATTAAAGAACAAGAGTTTATCGGTAAAGAGATTCATAAGCTTTTTAAAGGAAAACATGTGTTGGAACTCGCATGCGGTACGGGGTATTGGACAAAATATTTAGTTGGAAGTGCAGAAAAAGTTTTGGCATCTGATATCAGTGTTGAGATGCTTAAGATCGCTTCACAAAGAATTACCGACAGTTCATTCCAATTTCTGATTGGAGATGCGTACAATCCACCAATAAGCGTTCCTCTCTTCACTGGAGCAATGGCGAACTTTTGGTTCTCACATATTCCCAAGATACAAATTACTCAATTTCTCTCAACCCTTCATAAAAGCGTTGCGTTAAACTCCTCAATTATGTTTGTTGATGGGGTGTACAGAAAAGAGTTAGGCGGGAGGCTTATCAAGAAAAAAGGAGGTAAAGATACATGGAAACGGAGAATTCTTGAAAGTAAAGAAGAATTTGACATCTTGAAAAACTACTACACCAAAGAAGAATTAACACATATTTTTGCTCCTTATTCAAATAACGTCACTATTGATTACCTGACTCATTTTTGGGTCGTGAAATATACAATGAGCATTGACACCTTTGTTGCCTGATAATTTTACTAGAACTAGTTTTTTATTCTTTTTATGCGAATAAGCGAAGCACAACAACCATATATTCAAGTTCCTGATCGTTTGACCGGAAGACAGATTGAGATTGCAGGAATACCAATTAAAGAGGACATCACGAAACACTTGACTCATCTGCACCAATCATTATGGTATGTGGCACGAGTGCAGAAGTTGGAAAAACAACAACCTCAACTGGGTTAGTAAGAGCATTAAAAGAACAAGGTTTGCAAGTTGCTGGAACAAAATTTGCTGGTACCGGACGCATGCGAGATATGATGAGTCTTCGAGATGCTGGCGCATTTCCCTGGATTGATTTTCCTGATGTTGGTTTACCTACAACGTATACGAGTGAAACAAGATTTAAGAAAGGAACGTATACCCTTTTTAACTGGATAAATGGAGGATATCCGAAACCGGACATTATTATCGCTGAAGCGGGTGGAGATCCGATTGAAGCGAATATCCCGACGTTTTTAAGAGATCCTGCGTTAATACGTAACGTTTGCGCAATTATTGTTGTTCCTGGAGATGTGATGGGTATTATGGGTACAGTGTCTTATTTACGACAATTCACCGATTCACCACTATTCCTTACTGATCCAAAAGGAAGAAATCCTGTATCAACAAGAGATAGGGTTAGGCAAGAGCTACCTGGAATTCCATCATTTAATTCTTTAGATCCTAGCGAAGTACACGCTGTTGCAAAACAAATTACTGCAAATTATGGGAAGTGAACTACTCCCACCATATTATCACTACCTGAAACAACCAGTTAATATGCATCTGAAGTATTATTTTCTAAAAAAAATAAAACAGCTCTGGACTTTCTGAAAAAGAATTTGAGGAGTTGTTTCAAACAGATGACATCTTTCGAAAAAATTTACTGCTTGATTTGAAAGATATTCTGACTATCTCATCCGCACTGCAAAAATTGCTTAACACAGAGCAATGAAAGTACCGCACTTTTCTCCGGGGTTTATAATAGAACCATGTCGCCTGAACTACTTCAGTTAACTTCTCAAGAGCTAAGTATTATCAATACCATACGAAATATTGTCCACGAAAAATTATCCGGCGAGTCTACTGGTCATGACTGGTTTCATGTTGAACGGGTATGGAATATGGCGCGAAAAATTGCTTCAGAGGAGGGTAAACCGGCGAATATGTTTGTTGCTGAAGGTGCTGCACTACTTCATGATGTGGCTGACTGGAAATTCCATGATGGAGATTTAACTGTTGGCCCTACCATGGCTTCTTCTCTACTCCAGGAACAAAACGTTGATCCTGCCACCGTCGATTCAATCACCCGAATTATCGAAGAGATGTCTTACAAAGGCTCTCATGTTAAAACACCAATGAGTACGTACGAAGGAGAAATAGTTCAGGATGCGGATCGTCTGGATGCGATAGGTGCAATAGGAATTGCACGAGTTTTTGCGTACGGAGGGAAGAAAGGAAAACCCATTTATGATCCGAATATTCCTCCGATAACTCATCACTCATTTGAAGAATACCGAAATGGCGGAAGAACCAGTATCAATCACTTTCGGGAAAAGCTTCTCCGTCTACGAGATCTGATGAATACAAAAACCGGGTTTAAAATCGCTGAAGGACGTCATCAATTTTTAGAACTCTATCTGGCGCGATTTCTTCAGGAATGGGAGGGTTTGTTATAGAATAAACTTACTTGTAATTCTTTCCGCAACCCGTTCATCAGTACGCCGTTTTTGTGATGAATGTCCGTGATCCCTAAGTGTTCCATTTCGTTTTGTGCTTTTTGAAAATACACTGAGGCATTTTTCTGTTTATGTTGCCGCTCCTGAATAAGACCCAAACCAATATTGTTCCAAATATCGCCCCCTGTTCGCCTCCCAATCTGTTTTGCTATATGGATACTGCGGTGAAAATACTCTTCTGCATGTTCAAACTGCTGATGTGTTGTCATGTACCCTCCGAGGTCTGAACTGATAATGGCCACTTGTGGCAAATCGTTTAACGATTCAGCCGTCAGGAGTGCTTCATAAAATGATTCAACTGCTTTTTGTTTTTCGCCGGAGAGCCAGTACGTTTCTGCTAAATAGGTTAATGTATCACCAGCCCGCTCATCTTCACCAATTGCCTGAAATACTTTCAACGAATCGAGAAATAACTCGGTTGATTCTTTATATGCTTTTTTTGCCTGGTATACCTTGCCGAGACGCTGTTTGGCGTATGCGGTGTAAAACAAATCATGATTGTCTTTTGCAATGGTCAATCCTTCTTTGCTCAATGAAAGCGCTTGATCAATATCATCCTGCCAATAGTATAACCAGCTCAACTCCTGTATGCAGAGTCGTGCCAACAGGTGTTGATTATTATTCTGTTGTAGATAGGTATAGAGTTTTGATCCAATGGTGCGTAATTTTTTCCATCGGCCCGTATGCCACAACGTTGGCCCGAGCTGGTTCCAGTGTTTTTCCAGAATTTTGGGGTGGACTAAATTGACAATATTCTCGTGAAGATCATGCGCGGTGGATTTATGCATAGATGTACTTGGCGTGAACAATTCTTTTTGTTCTTTATCGCTTAACCATCCATAGCCAGCAAGCTGCAAAAAAGCATTCGCATCTTCAAGTGTTTGAATACTGTTATGATCAATAAAACATCTGATAATCGCAATAAGTGTTGATCGCAGTTGCGGAATTCTATCTCCCCGCTGCCACCGTGTATACGTACTCTCATCAAATACTATTCCATAATCAGCAAGCGCAAAAGAAAACTCACGGATACTTCGAAACCCGCTTCGTGTCCGTAGATGCCAAAACAGTTCCGCAAATTCTTTGGTTTTCTCTCTCGAAGACATTAGTGTTATTGTACCCGATATGGCAAGTATTTTGCCAGCCTGGCCTTTATTTTATGAAACTTTGGAACATAATAGCAACTAGATTAATCAAAAATGAGTATCCTCTACCACACTCATCTGTCGAAACGTTACGTGACCTATCAGCTGCTTTCAAGGATAAAACACGTATTGGTTCCTCTCGTACTATCTATCGCATCAATCATCGACTCAATTAACGAACAACTGACCAGCCTGGAAAAAAATCGAAATAATTTCGCTTGATAAGCTATGGATAGCACATCACCATCCCACTACTTCTAACAGACTGAAGAACGTGCTGGAGGAAAAAAACTCATAGTTGATTATTGAGAAATAGATCCGACATCTATTCGTCGGTTCAATCTTCCTTCTATTGAACAATCACTTCATCGCATCCTACAACCGCTTGTCCCGCTGTTGTTTTTCCCGTTACACATAATTGTGTAACAGCTGGCGTTAATCCCAGTCCGTTTGCTTTAAACAAAAACATGAGATCTTTTTGCTTGTCGCCGTTCACATCTTGAAGAACTCCCGCTGCCCCATGCGGTTTCGTTGCCGCGGGTCCGGCAGTAACTGTTTGCCTGTCAACGAGAGCTGCATCAAACGTATCTGTTGTCAGAATTGCAATGTGAACAATATTGGACCTATCTGTGTATATCGGACGATTTTTCTTGTCGTGGGGATCAACATCAACTATTACCTGCTGAATAAGTTCAATTAAATCACCCGTTGTATCAAATGGAAGCATGTAGGTACGGATTTGTCCATTCTCTGTTTGATCGGTGACAAACGGCGCTTTATAAATTTCATCTCCCACTGAATACACCGTTTCCAGCGTATACTCCCCAACTCCCGTACCAAATACATCGATTGTATAATTCCCTTGCGGTGGACTCTTAATAGTTAATACTTTCTGCTCCTGTGTGGCATCACCTGAGGCAGCAGTCAATGTTTCATCGCCATAAAAGGAATCTTCAATTTCTGAGTAGGTAATTTCTTGCAGAGGATTATATCCGATTTTCTTTCCTGTTGGATCCGTCAGTACAAGCTCTGTGGGTGAGTGCTGGATAATAGTTAAAAACTCATCCGGAACTTTGGTGGTAGCAACTAATAAGCCATAGAATATGTCGGAATAATCATCCTGAAGTTTGGTGATAACTGAGGAAAGTGGATCATGAATTCGCCATGTATCAACGGTATCATTTTCATATTGCACTCCGGTTGCAACAACAAAGTGTCCGGGTTTCTGTATCGTTGAACTTGGATGGCGGACGTGGAGCAGTGCGGGCTGCAGCGCGCAAAGATTTTGTTCAAGCGTTGCACTGTGTGTTGCGGTAAATGACTCTCCGGTTTCATAGTCTGGTTTATCCGGTTTGTATTTGAGATTTCTCCCATATGAAAGCTTCACGCCATTTTTCTTGGCATACCGTTCAACTGGTCCATACATCACTCCGCTTGCGGCAACGTATGGGTGATTATCATTGTCATATAATACTTTCCCGGTATCGTAGCCGTTGTTTTTTTGGAGCCACTCATTGAGAACCTGTGGATCGGTACGAAACAAATTCCCGGCGTCGTCTTTTACATCCTGCAGTTTTGCGTAATAGTTGATATTCATCGCATTTGCCGTGAGATTACAACCCCATTCCGCAATCGAATCTTTTCTCGTACTGTTTGGATTGAGTTCGTAATCTTTGAAGGGTACTAATTCCTTTTCTGTTTTTCCTTTCAGCACTGCATACGTTCCTCCATACGCAATACTTCCCCACGTCTGATCGGTCTGCGTGACGGGATCGGGGAAATGCGTCAGCACGCACGGCTCTGGAGTCGGCGTGGGCGTAGCAGTTGGGATGGGAGAAGGAATCGGAATATCCCCCAGCGTCCCGTCAAGGTTTACCTTTTGGGCGTAGATGTCGTCTCTGTTATTACCGTTTCTTTCGTCCGTCCATGCCAAAATAAAACTCGTATTATTAAGTTGATCGATAACTGCACCAACTTGAGCTGAAGGAGAATTCGATATTATTATGCCTCCTTGACTCCACAACACGTTTCCACTCACATCTATTCTTTGTGCATAAATATCAGACTCTGAAGGCTCGTTGGGATCATTTGAATTAGCGCCTCCCTCTTTCGTATTCTGATCATACCATGCAATAATAAAACCATTTGAATTATCATTAAAAACATCGCTTAAAAATTGGGCGCCTGGTTTTTGAACAATTTGTGTAGCATTTCCATTCCATCCAAGAGATCCATCACCAAGTAATTTATAAATATCGATATCTAGATTCCATGGGTCAATTCTCGGATTCGAAATCACATATAAATTACCCAGATCATCACTAATTATGTCTCCGCTAAAAGGATAAATTAAACCATTCGCTCCCCAAAGAAATGATCCATCACTTTTGACCCTTTGATAATGCACCTCACTTACACTATTTTGACTTGTAATCCATCTTACAAAAACTCCTCCTGAATTGTCTGACACAAAACCATAACGACTTAGTGAACTGGTTGCTACGTCAGATAAGAATTTACCACTAGAAGACCAAAGAATATTTCCGTTAATATCGACATGTTGGATTAATAAGATCTGTGAATTAGTACCCCAATATAAAACAAATGCACCGCCAAGTTTGTCCGAAACGATTTTTGTGTCTTGAGGTCCTACCCGCCATCCAGTCAAATCAATTCCCTGTTGATCCCATATAAATGAACCATTAAAACTTATCTTCTGCATAGTAACTTTTACTCCTCCACCACTATTACCTCTGACCCATGAAACGATAATACCATCATCATAATTAGTAACCTGCGGCAACCGGCCGAAAAAATTCTGATCTGAAGACACTAACAATCCATTGACACCCCATAGCAAACTACCATCTTTTTTTATTCTCTGCGCGTATACTTGTGGTTTTCCATTTAATCGTTGTTCCCATACTATAACTATTCCTTCTCCCTCATCATCAACTATAGCTATAGAAGGTGTTGTCCAACTAACAGAACTACCAATTCTAACTCCATCATTCGGCCATACCGGATTTCCAAGACTATCAATCAATTGAACATATATTCCTCCACCATCTACTTGATCTTTATAGATAACGAACGTACTCCCGTCTTGCTTTGACAATATCTTCTCTACGTCTTGATGCTGTTGATTTATTATTACTGGAGTATTTATAGAAGAATCAGATGTCCAGTTGCTAGTAACTGCTAATATTTCATTTTGAGTTATTAGTAGCGAGAAAAAGATAACTATAGAAAGAGTTATTACAGAATTACAGATTATTTTTGAGAAAAACCTGAAGTGAAACATACTGCTGACTTTATTCAGAGTAGTACTGATTTATTCTTTTGTCAACAGAGAAGAACCCGCCAATTGGCGGGTTCTTCAGAAAAATCCCTTTCGAAAAAGATTTTGTGGGATTATCTAGTAACTGATATAGCAACTCCTCCTTCGGCACCAGGAGCTGTTACTGTAAATCGATTATTTGTCGGTGACTGACAAATGTCATAACCGGTATCACCGAGGGCGGCACCACCAGTTGTCGGATCCTCAGGTAGAGCAGCAACATATACTGGTGCTACTACCGAAAGATCTACGTCTCCTACACCTCCTGTGGCATCAGCAAATATATTCGACATGGTCGGGCAGGTTGACATAGCTGGTAATGATCCTGTAGCATTTGGATCTGCTAATAATGCTGTAACTGCTGATAGAACAGTATTGACTTCAGCTTTTCTTTCTGTATCCCTCGCCTGTATGAGTTGTTTTCCTGGATTAACAGCTACCAGTACCACTGCTGTCAGAATGGCGAGGATACCGATGACTACAAGCAGTTCTACGAGCGTGAAACCTTTTTGTAATTTTTGCATCTTGTATCTCACCTCCTTCTGGAAGCTCTTTACGATCTTTACAATTTTAGAGCTTCTTAAATCCGCCGAAACATTCGTCCATCCGCAAGAAGCGGGTGAATTCGTGCAAAGGCGGAGATCAAATAAGAATTGCTGTCAAATCGCAGATACAATACGTACATAGATGTCTTTGCTATCTTCACTATAGAACACTTCGTTTTCTCTTGTCAAGGCGTAGTCACTGTTCCTGATTCTGTTGCAACGGGGGCTGGTATTCCCTGAAACGTAAATGGCCGACGCTCATTCCACTGTTGCACAACAAATCGGATATCAACAGTATTTGTTTCAGCTGTTTCCCCGACGGTTCCAATCTGCGCTTCGCGAACAGCAATAATCTCCACAATAGTTGCTGCGGCAATACCTATAAGCAACAATGCTAACGTAAACGGTGCAATATTATTTTTCATAGTGTTCTGCAACATATAAACGCGCAGTAATAGTTAATTGGGCATGCGCGGTAAACCCGTCTTCACTGGTCAATGCAACCTGTTCCGCATCAATCACATAACGCGAGGAAAGAAGGGACCGCAACAATTTTTTCGCATTTGCCGGTGTACCCGCTGCAGCAATAGTGATAGACAGTGAAGGTGTCGTTTTTCCCTCAGGTACATCACTTGTAAAGGTTAGTTCAAATGCATCAAATGCACCCCGCGTCCGATCCATAGTTTCGATGAAATTGATCACTCCCTGCTCGTCCAAAAATGACTGCTCAAGTTTCTCAATAGCAGCAGGGCTCAGGAATGTCGTCTGTTGCGTGAGTTGAATCCGATCTGATTCTTTCTGTTTTGCCGATAGATATGCACGGCGCTCACCGTCAATGACAAAAAGAAATGCTCCTTGCAACAATGCACATACCACCACAAGGAGTATCCACCAGTTGACCGGGCGTTTTGACGCGTGGTTGGTTTTTGCTGCGGTAGGTACTGGTATTTTCTGATTTTTATCTGCCATAGATTTAGTTCTTTACCGTAAGCGTGACTCGAAAGGATATATTTGTTTCATTTTCAAGCGCCGAGAGTGGTACAATGACCTTTGTAACTCCTTCCACGTTTCCGAGCACTTCTTTATACGAGAGTAACGTCCCCCGGGTGTTTGACTGACCGATGATAAGGATCTCGCCTGCTGTTGTATCAAGCTGCACCCCGGAAATCAGAATACCGGAAGGTGCTACCGTAAACACTTCATCAACGAGTTTCGTTGCCCGGTCTGATTTTTTCATGAGTTTGTCAAGGAGCGTTATGGTTGCCGGTGATACCATCACTGATTCAGAAATTGCATCGGGTTCGGCAAGCGCCCGTCGTGCTATATTTTTTCGTGCTTCAACAATCGTTTGATACGGTATCACAGAAACGCCGATAAATAATATAAATGCGATCAATAACAGTATATTCATCGTCGTTTGAAATCTCTTTCGCTGTTCTTCGCGGTATCGGACCACAAGCGGCATGGGTAAAATATTGATTGTTGCAGTATCAGATGGTGGCTCTACCTCTTTCCGGGCAAGAGAGGCAAGCAGTGCGTATGCTGTTTGTTTGGCCGGAGGCAATTTTGCTATACCGGCTGTCAGGAATACCGGCTGTAACTTAAAAGCAGATTTGAGCTGTTCCGCAAGTTGCGCGGTGGCATTTTCACCACAGAGATAAATAGTTGTTGGAATTTGTCCGTGTGTCTTCTTTTTTATATAATAACTAATAAGTTTTTCGATTTTTCCGAGGATATCCTCCGCATCCTGTATCACCGAACATGCTTCAATATTGCCTTCAAGTCCGAGAATCAGCACCGTGGTAAGCTGCCCCACATCGATGGCAAGACTTATTTTACGCGCCTCTGGAGGAAGAAGTCGAAACAGGGACAATGAAGCTGTCTCAAATGCAATCGGCGTAAGAGCTGCACTTTCGAAGCATTGGGTAAATCCATCGATAAGCGTCTTGGGCAGTGCCGAGACAAGCACTTTCTCCTGACCGTCGGGCAATTTGTCAATGAGCATCCAGTCAAGATATTCATCTTTGACCGGAAACGGGAGAAAATCGCCGGCTTTGCGCGCAATAGCCTGTTCTACCTCATCGGGCTCAAGCGGCGGCAGGAGCAAACTCCTCGTCGTTGCTTTTGTTTCAGGAAGACCAATAACCACCCATTCACTCCCTAACCGCAGCTGTTTTTTGACGCTCATCAGAAACTGCGTCAATCCTTCTCGATTTACAACATCACCATTCACCACCAGTTGTGGTGGCAAGGCTATCTCAAAAAAAGAAACAAACGCTCCCCCGCTCCTGTTTACTTTTGCAACCTGAAGCGTCAGGTCGGAAAACAAAAAACTTATGTATCGACTGGTATGTTTGGGCAGTTTCATAAATCTTCACCGGGTCAATAATTTTGAAAATTGGAATATCCCGCTGGCATAGGTTGCTTGCAATCCCACCGTCTTACTTCTTCCACTCCTTGTACAGGTGACCTCAATATCATCAATCCCACCACCTAGATCGGTAACTAGTATCGTACAGGAAATGTCACCGGCAGACAAGGTCTCACCCGCATATGCAGAATCGCGCAAATAGCGAAGCGCTGCATTTTCAGCATATCCTTCAGCGGTGATCCGCAGCAACTCGGATTCAGTTTGTTCGTTGGCAATGGCTACTGCATCCAGATTGAGGAATGCAATCTGCGTAAAAATGATGGTGACAATTGCGATAATCATCACGAGTGCAATAATTGCCTGCCCGCCATTGCCTACTGCTACAGGCGTTGGCAGGCGGGCCTGCCCGTCCTGAGATCGCGAAACGTGTAACATGTAACGTGTAACACAAAAAAATTTCTTATGTTACCTGTTTCAAGTTACATGATGCGTGATTCACCGGATTGTCACCGATGTTTGTACCGTTTTACTCCGCACGCGTCCTTCTACCAAATGCCTCCCGGAAAGCGTGAGTACCACACTTATTGTGGGTGACTGCCCTGATGGTCCGAGATGGGTAAAACTGATACTGTCTACGGCTACTTCCTCGTTTGTAAGAGGAGCGGTTACTCCCCCTTCAGTTTTTTGCAGGGTGTTATTTGCATCCACTTGATAAACAACAGTTCCTCCACTTAACCGGAGCGTGGAACTGGCAAGGCCTATGAGCGGCTCATCGATGGTTGTTGATCTGGGTACTGTATACTGAAGATCAATAAGTACTTTTTGAGCATTGGAAGTCACTTCATCCTCGACAATCTCTCTGATTTTCTGATACCCTGCGAGGGTAAAGAGTTGATATAACACCAGAAGCATAATAGAGAGGAGTCCTGTATACAATAATAACTCGACAAGCGTAGCACCGCGTTTCATACACTCATCGTACCATGAAAAAGGAGCAAACAAAAGATCAAAGGATCAATACATCAAATAATCAATTGAACAAGAGATAATAATCCATCATAACAGTATTGTGGTGTATTTGTTAATTTGATGAATTGTTTCATTGATCAATTGATCAATTGATCACTTGATCTTTTGATTTAATGAAAAGAGGCATCCGAAACCCTCGCCATCCTGGCTCTTTGCGGATTCGTTTCAGGCATTTCGTACACGCATTAATGCGTATCGATCCCTCGGCAGTTATCAATGCCCGTTTTTGTATGTTGGGCAAAAAGACACGCGGGGTTGCTGGAGCTTTGCGCTCCCATAATCCCGAGTGTTTATGACGAATGTTCCGTCCTGCCATTTTCCCTTTGCCACAAATGGTGCAACTTGCCATAATGTTCTCCTTGTGAATTGAACCTGAGAATGGTAGTATACCATCACTAAGGATAAAGGTAAAGGAATAGCAAGATCCAAAGATCTCCGCCAAAGGCGGATCCCGCTCCGCGGGACAAAGAACCGAAGATCCTAATAGAAAACTGTTATTATTGTTTCTTGTTTGTCATTTGGATCTTAGAATCTTAGATTCTTAGGATCTTAATGCATGACTATGTTCACCTATCTTTTCACCAACCCTGCGATATTTTTTTTGTGGTTTGCGGCCCTTATAGTTGCCATTACTATTCACGAATTTGCTCACGCGTATGTAGCTGATCGCCTGGGTGATCCCACTCCTCGACTGATGGGTAGAGTTACGCTCAATCCAATTGCACACCTGGATCCGATCGGAACGCTGGCAATTCTCCTTTTTCGATTCGGATGGGGGAAACCTGTGCAATTTAATCCACACAATCTCAACAATCCCCGGCGCGATGCGGCAATTATTTCTCTTGCGGGTCCTGCATCCAACATGATTCTCTCGCTGATACTTTCTCTCGTTACCCGTCTTCCGGCAACACCACCTATTGTCGCTTTGCTGCTTGAGCAGATTATTACCCTTAATGTAATCCTGGCTCTCTTTAACCTTATTCCGATCCATCCGCTTGATGGATTTAAAATTGTTACCGGTGTACTTCCGTATGAATATGCACGTGTTTGGGAATCCTGGGAGCCTTACGGAACATATATTCTCCTCTTTGCGATTCTTCCTATTACTCCGTTTGGATCGCTCATTTCTCTCGTTCTTCAACCGCCTCTTGACATTATTCTCACATTACTGATACGATGAAAGAAGTCATCCGCAACGGATGATTTCTAGAGTTGCACAATGGCCAAACATAGAACGCTCGCTTTCTGGTCTATTATTTTTCTAATTATTGCAATTCCACTGACTGTATATCTTGCCATTACGCGGCAATTTATATTCAAGGGAGCGGTTGCCGGTCAGGTAACGGTCAATCTTATTTCCGCGACATCTCAGCCTAACTTACTACAGGAATTTACGGTTGAAGTTCACCTCAATTCCGGTACACTACAAGTCTCCGGCGCAACAGTCAACGTCAACTATGATCCAAACCTTCTCATGCTTACAAAAGTAGATCCTGAAGTCACCGCTGTTACGGCAAGCGCTCCTTTTACTGATCTCGTATCTCCTCCGAACGATATGCCTTTCACGCTGGTTGCGCAAAAGGCGGCTAATCAACTCTCTACGGGTAGTTTCAAAATTGCCACGTTGACATTTTTGCCGGTAGAAAGTGGTGCTGGAACTATTGAGGTTGATCCGACAGGAAGTTCAGTCGTGGTAAATAATGGAACCAGTACTGATGTTACCGCAACTGCAGTGAAAGGGACTTCGGTTGCTCATACCGTTACGCAACAGCTGTGTCGGGTTGAAGCGTGCACTTCATCAGTTGTATTACAACATCAGCTGCGACCGGATAATGCTACGTTTAATATCGATGTTTCGTGGTCAGCAGTATCGACTCAAACACCGGCAGTGTATAAAGTCTTTCACAATATTGGATCGGCAGTGCCTGCAGATCATCCTCTCCAATATTTAGCAGGAACAACTATTAATAGTAGTTTTCGGGATACTCGTGGAGGAATCGGTTTTCAGAAACAGTCAACCGTCTATTATGATGTTGATACGTATATAGCCTGTCCATAATAAAACTATGAGAAACAAGATTATTATCATATTACTTATTATTAGCAGCGTACTTGCGGGAGTAAAAGTTCCCCCGGCTGAGGCACAAATTCCACCAGCATTCTGGACAGTTCCCCAGACAAATAAAGCGTATATATTTGCCGGAGCGTGGGTAGGTGCTTCCAATTACCGTTTTTATATGCAACGGGGAGATGGACAACGATCCCGTCGGCATTATTTCACCATCATCGGTGGCAACGAATGTCTATCTCTTAATCCGAATGAAAACAATTTAAGCAATTGTTTGCCATCTGCTGCTGAGGAACCAAACGTTATCATGCCCAATGAGCGGGAACAACACCGCATACGCATGGAGATTCCCGCTGGAGGATTTGCAACTGAGACGCTCACCTTTTGTCGCGGACTGGAACAGGAAAACGCGGATTGTTTCCCGGCTGGTGACGGAGTGACATTTGTAGTCAGCAACCTCAGTTCGTGCGCAACAGATGGCAGTTCTTCTTATACGCTCACCGTTGAGGCAGATTGTAGCGGTTCAAGTTGCGGTACCACCACGACACATACCCGGCAGGGAACATTTAACACCTGCAGTTTTCCCACACCAACGCCTGTTGCTACCAACACGCCCGTCCCGTCTCCGACATCGGTGGCTACGGCTACTCCCATTCCTTCAGTGACTCTTGCTCCTTCTGCAACACCCACAACGGGAGGTCCTACCAACACACCCATTCCTCCTACACCCACGGGAACTGTGCTTTTCTGTCATCAAAATGCGTCTATTACGCTTCCGGATGTCACCCCGATTCCATCCGGTACTCCAGCCGTTTCAACTACACCGGCGGTTGCTGAAGTTACGATACAGTTTACCCTCAAATTCCAGGGCGTAGATCGCGCAAACATCGCAACTGAGGAGAATAAGACCCAAAAAATCCGGGTGACGGTTGCACGCCAGTTAGCAGACCCCTTGCAAGATATTGGTTTACAAACTATACTGACTAAAACATACACCGATATACCGATAACGGTAACGGGAGCAGATGCAGCAGGAATCGCACTTTGGCAAGGAGAAGTTCCGCTCACCGGAATAACAGCAGGAGAAAACTATAGCGTATACATTAAGGGTCCCAAACATCTCCAGCGGAAATTCTGTCAAAACAATCCGACAGAACAGGTTGAGGCAGGATTCCCATATCGGTGTCTGGGAACCGGAACAATCTCGTTTACGCAAGGAATTAATACGCTTGACTTTTCAGGAGTATTACTACAGGCAGGAGATTTGCCAAGCGAATCCGGCCAGCAGGATGGAATAATCAACGCATATGATGTATCAAGTATTGTTAATATTCTGCGGGATGGAGAGAATCGAAACGCCGTGCCGCTTAGCATTGCAGATATTGACTTAAACGGCGTCGTAAACGCAAAAGACAGAAGCTATCTTATCGAAACTCTTGAGGAGAAATATGGAGACGAAGAATAAACCATCAGAATCTATGCAAACTGCCGAGCGTTATTTAAAACATCATCACCCGATTGTTATCGTACTTTTGACGGGATTGTTTTCTTTCCTGAGCGGGTTTTTTATTTTTGGCGTCTACGCAACAATCACTGAATCTAACAACGCTTCTTCAGTAGTTTTACCTCCTGTATCCAGACCGATCCGTAGCAGCATGTGGACATCCCCTGCCAGCGTTTCTCTCGCCACTGGACAGACTGCCATCATCTCCGTAGTCCTGGACGCCCACAACATTGTCATTAATGGCGTTGATGCAGTGATCACCTATGATCCGAAGATGATTGAAGTAGTTGCAATCGAAGGAAATGAACAAGCTCCCGAATTGCCACTCCTTCGCAAACAGATTGAGAAAAACCGGATTATCCTGACAGCCGCCAAAACAAATTATACGACTACTCCAACAGAAGAACTCACCATTGCCTCGTTTACTATAAAGGCAGTCGCAACATCGGGAACAACACTGCTTTCGTTTGAACACAAACCCGGCACAACCACCGGATCAACCATTATTCAAGCTGAGAATAATGAAAATATTTTAGACGAAGTAACAGGCAGCAGGGTAACGATTGCAAAGTGAAAGACTATGCAAAAAGACTATGCAATATGAAATATACGCATTTATTTATTTTTTTGTTGACTGTTTCTTCGTTCCTCATACTATCAGTTCGGGCTGCAAATGCAGCAATTCTAACGCTTGACCCCGCAACGTTTTCCCAGGAATCCGGAAATACCTTTGATGTTAACGTAACGATCGATACGGAAGGTGAAACAATCACCTCGAGTGATGTGGTACTTACATACGATAGTTCCCATCTTCAAATTACTGAAGTTGTGAATGGCGCCCGCGGTGGCAGCCCGTTTTTTCCGGAAATGTACCATACGATTTCCAATAACGAATTATATGTTGCAGCCTCCGTTTCTGATCCCACTGAGGTAGTCTCCGGACAGGGAGTCGTGATAACCGTTACCTTTCAGGGCATAACGGGAGGAGCAACCGATGTTATGTTTGACTGTACCACAGGAAAAACATCTGATACCAACATCAATAAAAGTGACAAAAACGCAACCGATATTGTTGACTGTGCTCGACTGACACAAGGCAGGTACACTATCGGGAGTGGCATTGGAGCACCCAATCCTACCCAACCGCCGAGCGTTCCGTATGTCCCCCCTTCTCCTACTCCCACCATTCCTGTTTCCGGCTCGGGAGCTGCAACTATTCCGCTTATCGGCGTTGGAATTTTCTTGACAATGGTTGGTATTACCAGTAAAGTGATACTAAAATTGTAGCATGAAGGGAAGCCTTTAGTCATGGTACGATCACTGTTAATTTTTGCAATTGGAATTTTGCTCGCCCTACTCACTGTTGGCGGATTTTTTGTCACACGAACGTTTTTTGCCGCAGCAGATCCGCAACTTGAGCCGAAAGAAATAACGATAACTCGCTCATCACCAACCGCAGGAGAGGTAACTTTTACAACAGAGAAGGAGGCCGTAGCCAGTATCGAATGCGCTACGGTAAAAGAGGGACCGTTTAGCCTCTGTGGAGCAGAATCTACTCCTACAACGACCCATAACTTAAAAACTTCAATCATTCTTGATCCGGAAAAGGAATATTTTTTCGTTATTAAAATCGGTAATACGACGTATGACAATCTCGGACTACCCATGATATTGCCCATGAAACAGGAGAAACCAAAATCATTTGCCGATTTTCCGAAAGATCTGCTTGGCAGCTGCGAACAGGACAGCCAGTATGACGTGACCTTTGACATGAATAAAGACGGATGTATTCGCCAAAACGATCGTGACTTATTCACAAAATAAATCGATTACCCGTTGACAAAGTTGTCATAAGTGCTATATGATGAAAAGTAAGCGTATCTGCCATGAATAAATTTGCTGTCCTTTTTTTAATACTTTTTTTTCTTGTCGTTATCGGAATCGGAGTCTTAGCAGTTCGTGAAGAATTATTTAGCCCGGGAAAAGCAGGGCAATTATGTCCCGTGCCTCAAATTCCTCAAAATATCACGTGTCCGGAAGGTCAAAAAATGCAGTTAATTAAAAATAACGCAGACGGGTGTTATAGCTTTGAATGCCGATAACCATAGCTTTCCTCCATCAAATAACCACGACACCATTTCACCATTCTCGTGAGTTAACAATAGAAAAATGGCTTAATTAGGATTTTGTGTTGTTTTTAATAGCCTTCTTACGATTTCTAGAGGTCAATTTGTCAAGGTTGTAGAAATACACAAACCATTTCAGAAAAGATTCCCACCGTTCTCTTTTGAGTCCCTGATGTGCACGCCATCTTTTACCCAGATGTCCAAACTGTGCTTCTATCTCGTTGGTTGTTTTGGGCATGGTTGGATACTCAAGGAAGACAAAACTTGTTTTGGGAGCAGTCTTGAGTATTCGTACAGTCTTTCGTGCTCCTTTATGGATGTACCACCAGTGTCCTTGCTCATCTCTGCGGTACTCATGGAGAAAACTCCAGTGTTCTTCTACCCATTGTTTTACGTGCCTCTTCCACCAGGCAAGAGCTTCTTGTGATTCAATCAGGAAGAGATGATCAGCAAGCTTTTTCAGTTTGACTACTCGTGGATCCTTTGGGTGTTTTCCCAGTCCATTGGTTGCATCACGATAGAGATGTACCAGACAGTGTTGGTGAGGAGTATGAGGATAGACGTTGGAAACTGCAGCAACAATACCTGTTCCTCCATCAGACACAACTCCAGTGAATGTGTAATGCGTTTTGATCCAGAGAAGATCTTTTTCAATCTTTGAGGATACTTCTCTTCCCATAGAAGAAATGTGCAGGATAGTTAAATTCTTGTGCTGTCTGTACACCATCAGAACAAACCATCTCCCAAACCATAATCCATCAATTAACAGGAAGGTTTCATCACTGCCTGTTTGTGGGATGAGTGGAAGATTTGGAGGAGACGTATCCAGATACTTATGGAACACGTCAACTAAATGAGCAATCGTATACCCTGACAAGCTCGACAATTGTTCGTACGTTGCTCCCCACAAGATGTACTGACGAAACAAAGTAACGAGTCTCTTTTCCTGATTCTTGTAGAGGTAGATTCTACTATACTGACAGTTTCTGCAGCGATATCGTTTCTTACCAGATGAGGTGGTACCCCAAAACAAGAGAGTTGTATTACAGGTCTTACAAAAAAGACGTCTTTTTGCCACGAACCTTATTCAATCATGAAAGATACTGTTAAATCAAGAAGATCATGGAGTTATACCAACACGAATCCTAATTAAGCCTATCTTTTCTTTGATTTCTTCTTTTTCTTCATCATACAAATCACCTCCCCGTATCGATTATACCTTATGCTTTTTCAGCCGATTCACGCAGACTTTTCAAAAAGAATGTCAACAGTTTAACACTATTGGTTACATCGTCCCAACAAAAAACTTCCAGAGGAAAATGTGTGTAACGTATCGGAATACCAACAACAATTGTTGCTGTCCCAGTTCCACTGATTTGGATGGGATCAGCATCTGTTGCTGTTGGACCAGCATCTGCCTCTACTTGAAAGGGAATATTTTCGCGTTTTGCGATCTCTTTGAGAATAAAGAATAAATCAGGATTGGTATTACTGCCTTTCGTAATAACTGGTCCTGCACCCAGCCCAACTTTTCCTATCTCTTCTTTATTTGCAATTGGGGTATCTGTTGCACGAATAGTATCAATAATAATTGAATATTTTGGTCCTATATGATTGACCGCAGGTACGGCACCTCGTGAGCCTATCTCTTCTTGCGTGGTAGTAACAGCATACAGGCTGACATAAGGATTGGGGTTTTGTGCAATAGTCTGTACAAGTTGAATAAGAACATAGATTCCCAACTTATC
>JACQMD010000071.1 GCA_016203755.1 Candidatus Roizmanbacteria bacterium | reverse complement strand
TATATTTGGATTTGTCCCGCTTCTTCCGTATATTTTCTTAAAACAGGCAGGCAGCTTATTTTTTCTTTCTGTTTTGTTTACGGGGATTGCACTCACACTTCTGGGACTTTTGCGTTACCAGGTAACGAAGATAAATATTGTTCGCTCACTCGGAGAAGTGATTGGGTTAGGCGGAGCCGCTGCAACGGTTGCTTATATAGTCGGGACATTCTTCAGAATGTAATATACGCTAGATCATCTTTTTCCCGTGTAGTTCGTGATAATATGTTTTCTTCAGTAAAATAAGCGTCCCCAATCCTACAATGACAGTGGCAAGTTGCACGAAAAATGCAATCACCGGAACTAGAGTAATTATAAAATAGAGCACCGCACCGATCACAAATGTCCAATAGGGATTCTGTTTTTGTCCAAACCGTTCAGTAATGAATGAACCAAGCCAGTATAGTACGATAAATTTTACGAAATAAATACTTATGAGAAAGATAACGATAAGCAGTATACCGAGTGGAAACCCGACGACAGTAATGAACAATAACAGAGCGGCAATGGGTGTAACGATAAGAGTCAATATGCCAATACCAACTGCTTTCCATGGATCTGCCGTAAGCGTTCCAACAGATCGTTCCATAAAATGAGGAACAAATCGAATAAGAAGCAGTCCCACAAGCATCCACGAAAGAAACGAGATGAATTTTAGTCCGGTAAATACTGCAGCAAAAGCATCTTTTGGGACTTCAGAACGCTTAGTCGGTGGCATCTGACGGGTAATAATACCACTCACCGTTGCTGTTGGATCAATATCTCCTTCATTCTCACTCCAATACGTAAGATCCCCTCCGATATTTCCGCCGGGCGCTAAACGCAACACGCCCACTCCGGCAACCACATCCCTGCCCACCGCTTCTGCAATAGTCAGATTGCCAACTCCGGCGGTAATATCCCCGCCTATCGGCGATGCAACTGTTACGTTTCCAGCTCCTGTCACGAGATTTCCACGCAACTGCGCTCCCTTAACAATTTCAACACTTCCTCCACCAACAGTCAGATTTTTTCCGATACCGCCACTTACTAGTATTTGTCCACCGGCAACTCGAACATTTCCATTTACTTGTCCCGAGACTGTTATCATTCCTCCTGCTGCAAGTACGTCTCCATTGACTGTTCCATCAATAACTACTTGTCCACCGGCAGCATATACATCGCCGTTAACCGTACCAAATACTTCAACTGTTTCTCCAGCGGTGAAATAGTCACCGTCAATAACTTCATCTTGTGAGAGCGTAATACGCTCAGTTCCTTTTTGCTGTGTACGAAATTGACTGGTCTTGGCAACAATCGATGTTGTTGACAAGAGAAATACGCCAAACATGAGAAAAATCAGTATTTTTTTCATAGAGATCTGATTGGTAGTATGTCACAGGTAAAAAAGTTTGTCAAAACTTCAATTAATTGTACGACATTTAGGGAAGTGCCATCATTCGCTTTATCGCTGTATTGGCAATACCTGTTCCGTATCGTACAATAGCTCAATCATGCAATTGTTCAAACGATTTATTTGCTCCATACTGATCGTTTATTCCCTTATAGCGATTCGTCAATCCGTCTCTGCGCAACAGCCCGTGACCATTCACCTCTTCCACTCTGAGGCATGCCCTCACTGCGTGGCCGAACGTACGTTTCTCAAAGACCTAAAGACGCGTTATCCTGATGTGAATATCATAGAGTATGAAGTGACGAAAAATCAGGAAAATGCAGCCCTGTTTGAAAAAGTGGGCAGGGCATTATATGCATCAACAGCAGGTGTACCATTTACCCTTATTGGAACAACCTATATCCGCGGATTTGATACTGCGGAATCGACCGGAAAACAACTGGAAAAACTTGTTATTGCCGCACGTGATGATCCCGACTATCACGATGTAGTTGCAGAAATTATTGCAGGAACCTATGAGCAAAAAGAAGACCAGCAATCTGTTTCGGAAAGCGCGGAAATTCCCGAATACATTTCCGTTCCCCTTATCGGTAAATTAAGCATAAGAGATCTATCACTACCCGTGTTAACAATTGTTATTGCAGCTCTTGACGGGTTTAACCCCTGCGCTATGTGGGTGCTCATATTTTTAATAAGCCTATTACTTCCTATGAAAGACCGGAAACGCATGTGGGTTTTGGGAATAACGTTTATCGCAGCATCGGCATTTGTCTATTTCCTCTTTCTTACCGCATGGCTCAATCTATTTCTGTTCATCGGATTCATCTGGTGGGTAAGAGGTAGTATTGGCCTGGCAGCTCTTGGAACCGGAGTCTATTATATTCGTGATTATGTAACGAATCCGTCCGGCACGTGCAAAGTCGAAGGAGGAGAAACGAAAAAACGAGTTGTGTCGCAATTGAAGACACTTACTCACGAGAAAAATCTACTGTTAGCCATCGGCGGAATCATTGTTCTTGCCTTTTCCGTCAATCTCATCGAGGCCATTTGCTCGGCTGGTCTCCCCGCGGTATTTACCAACATTCTTTCCTTGAGTAAGCTTCCTTCCTGGCACTATTATGCATATTTACTGCTTTACATGATTATCTTTATGCTTGATGACATGATTGTTTTTACTGTTGCTATGGTAACGTTGAAAACGTTCGATTCGGAGGGGAAATACACTCGCTATTCACGATTGATTGGTGGAATTATCATGCTTCTGATCGGCCTTGCAATGCTATTGAAGCCGGAACTGTTGACGTTTGGATAAAACGGTTTTTTATTCGTGACATTCGTATGAAATTCGTGCCCGCCTTGCCGCGAGGCAGGTTGTTCGTATCGCGTTGAGATGATATACTCAATTTCATGCAACAACGTAAATACTATAAATCCCCTTTTGGTGAATATTTTCGCTACCTTGATAAAGTAGACAAAGGCATGCGATATAGTAAAGAATACGGCTCAATTTTAATGCTTTTTTTACTTGAAGAACTCGGTGAAATGGCGAGGGCGTATCTGGCTGAACACGGCAGGAAGAAAACAAATATTGCCGCTCAGCAGGACGAGAAATACCAGCAGGAACTGGGTGATATACTCGTTGCAATCCTACGGTTTGCACGGATCAAAAAGATAAATCTTCATGAAGCCACCATGTACTCCCTCAAAAAGATAGAAAAACGCCAGCTCGTGCCGAAAGAGTAATATAACCCTCAATTTGGAAAATCTCGTATAATAGAAGGTAATGTTTCCTTTACGCGATACACGACCAACGAGAACTTTTCCGTTCGTTAATTACCTGATCATTGGGATTACGATCTATGCGTTTTTTCTGCAATTAAGTGCTCCCGACTTTGATAAATTCTTACTTGATTATGCCTTTATACCAACTAGATTTAACTTTTTCGACGTTGATTCGTATAAGTATATTCTCTATTCCATTTTTCTCCACGGTGGCATATTTCATATCGCATCAAATCTCTGGTTTCTCCACATTTTTGGCGACAACGTGGAGGATAGTCTGGGTCATATCCGCTATTTGATTTTTTATCTTTTGGCAGGCACGGCAGCTGTATTTGCACAATACATTTTTAGCGTTGACAGCACTATCCCGATGATCGGCGCATCGGGAGCAATATCGGGAGTAACGGGAGCATATTTTGTATTGGTGAGAAATTCAAAAATTGAGGCACTTGTCATACTTGGATTTTTTATCCAGCGCATCAATTTGTCCTCCACATTTTTTCTTGGGTACTGGTTTTTCATCCAGCTCTTTTCAGGCATCGGATCGGTCTCAACCATTGATCCGCAGATGGGAGGAGTTGCGTATTTTGCCCACATCGGCGGATTCCTTTTCGGCTACCTGTTTGCCAAACAGATTGATCGCGGACGTATTGTCGAGTATCTTTCACCTAATGAGGACAGATTACTATGAAACTAGTATTGTTTGTATTCTGTCTTGTTATTCTCCTGTTATTCGGATATAAGTTCATTCAACAAAAGAGATTAATCATCTCTCCTTCAACTTTTCAGGAAAACATATCTCCGACTCCTCACCAAAAAGAATCGCTTACTAGTATTTTAGTAAAACATGAGGAAACTTCTTATCGAATACTCTACACAAAACTGGCCGGTCAGACTATCACCATTATTCCCAATTACCAGACAAAAAAAGCAGCGGCAACTATTGTTGAAGAAAATACTTGTAAGGCTGCCTCATCGGGAGGATTTTATAAAGAGGATAACAAACCTCTTGGATTACTGAAAATAAACAATGAACTCTTCAATCCCGAATCGAATGATACTCGGCTTCTCACAGGGTTTTTCTTTATCGGGAAAAACAACACTGTAGGCATTGGAAAAACATATCCAGATGATGCACCGACCGTTTTACAATCGGGACCCTATTTTACTTCGGCAAATCGATTGCAACTTCGACAGGATGGACTTGCCCGGCGAATAATGATTATTGAAGATACCAGTGGACAATTCTATTTGGCCGCAATAACAATGCAAGAAAATACTCACTCCGGGCCACTTCTTGCCAACCTACCTCCTATTTTATTTTCCATAAAAGAACCGTTTCGTGTTACTTCGATTCTTAACCTCGACGGTGGTTCCGCTTCATTTTTCATGGACGAGTCCGGCTACACTCTTTCAGAACTGACGTATGTGGGAAGCCTAATTTGTATTCGTTAAATTTTTTCATTTGCTTATTTGTTTATTTGTCTATTT
>JACQMD010000008.1 GCA_016203755.1 Candidatus Roizmanbacteria bacterium | reverse complement strand
TCATAAATGATATCTGTACCTATCACCGTTGTACCGGGTATATGTAAGAGTACAGGGGCCATTCTGAAGTCACCGCAACTTAATTCAAACAATACATCTCCTGGCTGAAATGATCTATTGACGAGATCTACAATTGGTTGAGTAGTACCTCCCCATATAGATTCTTCTGTGGGAGCATGAAGATAATTGTAAGCATCCCTGCGCTGCCGTTCGGTATACTGCATAATCTTTGGACTGATTCTACAACCCATTATACATCCTCTTGACAATGCTGTGTGCTTATCCAATTTACCAATTACAAATTACCAATTACTTCATTATTTCTCTCCTACCCACTCCTCCACCTGCTCAAGCGAAATGGTATTGACTCCTCCTGCTTCACCCCATTTTTTTCCGCGGACCACAATGACAGACCCTTTGTCCCTTTTAACAAGTCCCAATTTTAACAATGAAAGAAACACCTGTTTGAGCGAATGAATAGTCCCTGTCGGAAAACTGATTGAAACAGGAATAATCCCATACGAAAGGGTTAATTTTGTTTGAACATCAGATGTACTTGTTACCGCTATGATGGGAATATCGGGCCTGAATCGGGAGAGGTATTTTGCCGTCCATCCGCTCTCCGTCAACACAGCAAATGCCTGAACTCTTTCTCCCATGGCAGATAGCCCCTGTTGCAAATCGTACGCTCCCAAAACAACCGCTTCATGAGCAGAATGGAACGCTCCGTTAAATTCGTCCCTGTCAGTTTTTCCTTCGGCATATAAGGTAATTTTTTCCATTGCGGCTACCGCTTCAACCGGATACTTTCCCATGGCAGTCTCGCCCGAGAGCATTACTGCATCAGTCCGGTCAAATACGGCATTTGCTACATCTGAAACTTCGGCCCGCGTTGGCCGCGGATGATCAACCATACTTTGCAACATCTCTGTTGCGGTAATGACCGGTTTGCCCAATGCGCGGGTTTTCCTGATAATCTCTTTTTGCCAATAGGGAATTTGCACATAATCAATTTCAATCCCCAAATCTCCTCGTGCGACCATGACTCCGTCTGTTTCTGCAACAATTTCATCAAAATTATCAAGCGCTTTTTGGTTTTCGATTTTAGCAATAATATCCGCATGCACGGATCGCTTTTCCATTTCTCTTTTCAAAATAATAATATCTTCCCGTTTTCTCACAAAGGAAAGAGCAATAAAATCAACTGCTTCTCGTGCTGCCAGATCAAGATATGTCAGATCTGCCTCAACAAGCGTTGGAAGATCAACGGAAAGCTCGGGAAGATTCATCCCTTTTTTACTTCCAATAGTTCCTCCTTTTATCACTTTGGCAAATACATACTCGCCTTTCCGTGAGGAGACCTGGAATTGCAACATACCGTCGTCTATAAATATCGTTTGCCTGGATTTGAGGGAGCGGAGTAATTTTAAATTATCAAGAAGTATTGTTTTTTCTCCTCGAGTTCGAGTTGTGGCAAAACACACCGTCTCCCCGGGACTTACCTGAATTGATCCTTCTTCAAATGGACCAATCCTGATTTCCGGCCCCTGCAGATCAAGCAAAATCCCAACAGGTTTATCTAACCGGTTAATCACCTGCTTGACCCGTTGGATTCGACTATTATGCCAGTTTTGATCATTGTGTTTGAGGTTAAAACGAAACACATCAACACCAGCAACGATCAGTTGTTTAATCTTTTCTTCACTGTCACACGAAGGGCCGATGGTTGCAACGATTTTTGTTTTGGCCATAGAGTATAAGATCCTATTATATTACATTTCCGGATCCAGTTTCTTCCACGGAATATCTCCGTATTCAACCAACGGATTGTATAGGATGTACTTCCTAATTCTCTCAAGCGAATTTTCATCACGGATAATGTGTTCGTAGAAGTTGGGTTGAAAGATAGATCGATGAAATGTACGGGTACACCATCCTTTCAATGCATTGATTACCCATGAAAGATTTGTAGCTGCGCGCCCTCGGCGCGCCTGTTCTAATGCAAGAATAACATGCATATGATCAGGCATGAAACAATAAAAATCAATTGTTACGGGAAATTTCGTTTGAAGTAGTAATAATTTTTCTTCTACAATGTTTGTATTTATATTATTTTGGGCTGGCCAAGGGCCAGCAGCTACAGC
>JACQMD010000075.1 GCA_016203755.1 Candidatus Roizmanbacteria bacterium | reverse complement strand
CAAGTTGTTAAACAAGGTATACTCCTGTCAGGAGATAAGGATTATTTTGACGAGTTTAAAATGCTTGCCAATCGTCGGTATATAGATGACGGGGTGAAGTATTTTCCCTTTCGTGATCAACTATTACGGGAACAGCAGAAACGATTGAGGAGACTTGTATGATAGATGTTGAGATGGTAAAACAAAAAATACTGATGATTCGCCGGGATTTGGAGGAACTGGCCGTTTTTCAAGATTTCTCATTCGACGAAATTGCACAGGATTATCGCAATCACAAAGTGGTCGAGCGGATTATTGAAGTAATTAAAGCAGTTTTCTCTCATGTTTTTGTACCTCCGAAACCCCGGACAAATAGTTCGCCATCTCGGATTTAAGCGAGAGACCCGGCGTGAAGCGATCCAGCCAGAGGAATTGCCCGGCGGGATTGAGTTCGAAAAAGACATATTTCCCCTCCGGAGTTTTAGCCATGTCAATGGCGCTGAAGTGAAGCCCGTAGTAGTCAAGAAGGCTAAGAATCTTTTTCTCAAGTGATTGCGGAATCTTAACTAACTTATGAGGAACCTTATCCAGCTGAGACACTGACATCCGTGAGTCTATGTGCGCCTCCGGAATGCCACTCACATCAAATGCAACCGGAAATATTTTCCTGCCGATGACCGTGATACGCAATTCGTATTGTTTTTGAATATTTTCCTGAAAATACGTCGGGCAATTTCGAACAAGCGAAAGGTCGGCATTGGGTTTAACGAGCGTGGTGTGAATCGAAAGTCCCGTGTTGCCTGCCTCTGCGTAGCCGCTATCAATTGGCTTGATAATGACATTACCCTTCAGCCGTTTGATGAATGTAGCAGCTTTTGTTGGATCATTGGTAATCAAAGACTCCGGAAAGGTAAAACCAAGATTTCTCGCTATCACTATTTGTTGTACTTTATTTGATGCACGAATTACCGATTCTGGTGCATCAACGATTCTAGTAGTTTTTGGAAAATATTCGGAAATACCTACAAATAGTGCATATTTTTCCTGCCTAACCAATTTTTTATAAACACTATCCTTTCCCTCGTCAGCATAATTCGGCCTCCTGATCCATAGCGTGGAAATCTCTTGTGAATCGAATCTACCCACCGGCGTCTGACACAAAAAGTGCGGAGATTTCGCATTCGGATAAAAACTAATCCTGAAGTATTTTTCCAGCCGGTCAGTGTCCAAACGGAAAACTTTCGTCTTTAGCTTGTTCAATTGGTACACGATCAGATGTGCATGCTCATCCTTGCTATTAGTGATTATGAGAATCTTTGGGGTAAAGGAAGACATGGAGAAATGTTATTTCGAATCGTCAGGTCTCAAATTATCATCGCTCGGTTTAATAACTGTCGTATAACCGGTAGTATAAGTCGTTTCTCCCATAAGTACAGCCTCATTAAGAGTTTGGGATTGTAGATCGGAGGCTTGAGCTATATCCTCAATAGTATCTAACGGAATAACTTGTGCTTCTTGTGCAACAAGCGGCATTGTAACATCTGGACCGAGCAATCCTCCAGATCCCGGCTCATGGTGTGGAAGTTGTTCTAACTGAGAAAATGTAATATCCTCCCGATAATCAGACTCTGGTTGCTGAGCTAAACCAAATAGCATTTTTGATTGATCCGGTTGTAGTTCTTTTGGTGCTGACATAGTCGTTAAGTTTTCTTATACTATCATAAAAAATAATGATGTCAAGAGAGTGAATTACACTCGGGTGGTAATAACATCACTCCATTTGGCTGGATTTCGGTCTAAGTCGTCGTTTACATTATTATTACTTGATTATAGAGCTCTTCCTGTTACAATTGGTGTTTCATGAGACAGGTCTAACGAAAATGAGCCACGAACTTCCTATTCCACCAGAATTGGCAAACCTTGCTGCAGATAATACGAGAACACTCCGTCAGTTAGGCATTCCAACTGATGATTCTCAGAAAGCGGGCATGTTGTTTGCACAAAGAAGATTCACCGGTTTTGTCCAAACACCAACCTCAGAGTTTGAGTTGTCTGAACAGGAAAACACTGATGATGTTGATAGATTGATGAGGAATATTGGAGACTTAAATCCGGGAATGATTTTGATTCGTCCGGATATGTATCACCATAGACAAGCATTTGTAGATTTTCTTCTCGAACATGGTTTTTGTCCTCACTACATTGTTGACACAACAATAAGCGAATCGGCATATGAACAAATGTATCATGATGTGTTCCAACGTGCAGCAGCCCGTCCGGCTCTTCCCAACAGAACTCTTGTTTATACCGATTCACCGGTAACGCTCATCATGTTTTCTGATCCGGCAAGAAGATATGGAGAAGCAAAACTTGCTGATAAAATTGTTCAGCATTTTAAAGGTGAACCGGGAGTTCCCGATGAACAAACGTTACGAGGCAAAGTGGTTTTCCAGGAAGCAACAAGATTAGGCTACCACAGGTTGGACAATCCAACCGTTGCCCAAGCAGTAGATCCGATCGGGGCCTATAGACAGGCGGTACAATCTAAACAAGGTCCGCATCTTCATTTACCCGAAGAATATCAATTGCTCAATTATACCGGGGTGGGCGTTCACGTTCCAGATTTCAAAGAAATGATGCGAGACCTCCCTCTTATTTGCAACAGAAAACAACTCGAAGAGATCCGGTTACATTTACAATATCCGAATATTGATTTGTATAAATGGCTCTGGAATAAAGGAGTACTGCCAAAACCATTCGTTATTGCTCTTGGCGGGTATGCCGGTACTTCAAAAAGTACACTTGCTAGAACGATAAGTGATTGGCTTCCCTATCACGAACGAATTGCCACTCCTCATCTTCGGGAATTAGCAAAAAGCTCCATACCTCCTGAAATCAATCCATGGTTATATGTACACACCTGGAATCTGGATACGGTATCCGCAGACTTTCCGGTAGATGCAAAAACCGGATTTGTCAGGCAAATCGAACCTGTTGCGGAGGTGATAGAACGAATAATAACCTTTGCAGGTACAGAAAGACAGCATCACGTCGTAGAAGGGAACCATGTTTTTCCAGGAAAAGTAACTTTTCCGCCAACTATTCTTGGCATTGAATTGTATCTGAAAGTGAGCGATCCTGAGAGTCATAGAGTAATGCTCGGCGGCCCAACTCACCAGAGATCTTTATCAGAACATGAATTTGAAGTTGCAAGAGAATTACATGATTTCACTGTCTTTGAGGCAGAAAAACAAGGTAAACCAGTCTTTGAATACACGGGTGGATTTACCGGGCTGCTTGGGTTATTAAATGAACAATTTCAAACTGAAATTGAATCTACATTTCTCGGTTTAATCAAAGATGATGCTGCCAGTAAACAAGGTTATCTATAAATAGAAGATACTAAGAGATCACATCGTCAGGAAAAAGAAACTTGATGCGCAGATATTGGCAAGACCTGACTGCTGTTTTATATGTCTGTCCCTTTCCTGCGGGTCAATATCAAGTGGGCAATATGAATATCCAATAAGTCAACTCGTTCTCCGTGACCTGGTAGTCCAAGGAAAATTTCGGTGGCCAAGCCTGTTGTAAATGTGATCTGTTCCTCTTCAGACAAATTTTATAATTTTTCGTTTTCGCAACTCATACTTTTTGCGCCATTGGTACAGGATATTCGAACAATTTGGAATAAAATTAACACTTTTGATATTGAGAGAGTCGGACAATTCCTAAATCCACAACCAGCTTATATTTCAATTTCCTCTTGACCAAACTCGACAGCGTATCCTCCCACTTTGACACCGCTACTCTCGCTATGACAAAATCGTGTCAGAAGTGTAAACTGTTACAAAGAGAAAAATTGCTTGCTTTGTTCGTAACAATCTTGTATACTTTTTTTCTATGAATGAAAAACTTTCACCTATAGATCAGATTCGGCGGGCAGGTGCACAGGGTCATAATTTTCCCGAAGCTTTTCTCTATGATGGCCTGGAAGGTGGCACTTTGACAGTACCTGATACTGTATTACTTTTTCTCCATGAGGACGCTCATCGCGGACACGAGTTGGGTAGAACCCCTTATAGTAGGATAATTGAAACTAATAACAATTTAAAACCAGAAGATCAAGAAGTACATCCAGAATTGATAGCTTCCGTTACTGAATAATATTCTTTTTTTGTGCTGTCTGCGTTGGCATTTCAATCTTCTTTGGTACAATAAACATTCCATCATAGAGAGGCGTTTTGATCAACAGATAGTACACGATGGTTGACCCAATGGCGAGCATCACTTCTCCAGCCACAACCAATCCTTCAATCGGTAAGTCACCCCAGAATGGTCTTTGTTTCGGATCAGGATATTCCAGTATTGGATAGAGCGGTATATCAGCAGTAAACTGGAATGCCTGGCCACGGCGGTTTTCAACATCCTGTTTGAATTCATCTCCGCGAATGTTCACTTGACTCAGATACACCGTAAGAGCATGAACGTACTTCTTGGGCAACATACAGGATGCTATCCGCCCCTCCTGCGGAAATCCCTCATGGAAAACACTGACATTTGTCGGATTACCCGGAGGATCAGGATAGGTAGTCGGCGGACCTAACGCAACTTGTGTTGTTGGACCTTCTATGTCACATTGATCCAGACGCTTGCGAGTCGTTTCATGGACTGTTGGTTCGGTACTGAATGAAACAAATCCTGGTAGTTCCACGATTGGTCTTCCCATATCATCATTTTGACCAAGCTGCTGAAGAACATAATAGGTCGCAAGATACAAATCCAGAAGTTCCAGCTGTTCCGGTTCTGAAGGATTCAGGATGGCATCGGGCGGAAAACCCGCAGCCTCAAGTTTCATGAGCACATTATCCACACGTTCTTTCTCGATACCCAGCTCTTCAAGAAGAAATAATCGGATTTGATCTGCCCCATAGAGTTGTACTTCTTCAGAAGGACTGTTCATGGATTCTCCGTAGCCTATAGAAGCTCCTACCAGTTTGGATTGGACAATTGTTCCTTCTGCCATAGTTCCGATCGGGTCATCAGCACTCGTTGGCGGTACTTGAGGATCATTGATCTGAAAATCCCATCCGGCTGACCAAAGATCAGATTGACGAGGAGCTGCTTCTGCAACGATCACTTTGTTTCCCCCGGCATTTTCTCGAACGACCGGTATGGCAGACTGTACCTGTCCGTTATAGATAATATTGAGACTGGTCGTTTGAGGGTGTGGTTCGCATTGGGGTAGATTTTCTCCAAACAATTGCAGAAGAGGTACCCAAATTTTCTCAAAACCGGTCCTTTCCGCGTAACCGGTATTAAACGTCGGCGCATAGTCAGGGGCAATAGATGTGGAACTTGCTCGTACTATTCGTTTTTCAGCTTGTCCTGCGCGGCTATTGTAAAGAGCAGTTTTTATGACATTGGCGTCATTGGCAGTTTCAACAGTATAAAATAAATCCTGATTCAAACCTCTGCGAACCAGATAATCTGGGTTGAAGGGTTGACGAATTCCATCCTTCCTTACGGCAAATGGTTTCAGATCAGAACAATAATCAGGAGCTTCTTCTTGTGGATCTGGCCCTTGACCAACGGGCCTGATTGTATCAGCAATTAGTAATACAGCAGTTGTTCCTGCCAACTTCAGAAAGTCTCTTCGAGATAATAATGCCTCTTTGCTCATATGCGAGTTTGAAGACTTGTAAGGTATCGCAATTGTACTAAACATTTATTATTGGTCAAGTGCTCAAGATGTGGGGAATACGAAATAATGAAGGAGAAGCATTATTGCTTATAAGTTTTTTGCAGGGGTGGAGGGAATCGTCACGCGGAGCGTGATCATGCTCCGCAGGAAACCCCTCTTCAAAGTTGATTTACCTGCTTGCAGGTCTGCTTGGATTCGAACCAAGAACAACGGTTTTGGAGACCGCTATGATACCATTTCACCACAGACCCATTTAAAATAAGACTATTAACCTACGCTCCCAACAGGAATTAACCAGAAGTATTGTACCACGCATGGAGCTGTTGATCAACGAAAAAGGGAAGATAGTTACGGGCGGTTCTTCGATATACGGTTGGTGTAATCAACCATCGATTGTTGGAGCTGTCCGAATGATGATGCAAGTGCCCCATTTGAGCTTGATCCGGTGGGCCCCAGAGAAACAACATAGTCCCGCCGTTGCAGTGCAGTCCCTTCGAGGTTGGGAGTCATGGTGATAATATTCACCGCATACTCAGCAATGATGATGGTCTGACCGGTCCGCGGATGCGACATGGTTTTTTCGACGGCAAGAACAGGTGTTACACTATCGCCTGTTACATGGGTCTCCACAGCAGGAACATTGATTGTGTCTTCACCAACAACAATAAAAGCCGCCCACTGGTTTAATTCGGAGAGTGTTCCATAGTTAAAACCCTGATCGTTCACCCTAATCCCGTAGGTAGGTAATCCCACCCGATGTGGTTCATCATCGCGGACCGCCGGCCGGGACAAAGGAAACTGATAAATCCCGTCATGTAACGGATACTCATGAAATGAGGGCAATACTCCTTCCTGTTGCATAGCAACAATTGGCTCGTTTGCAATCCGTACCTGCCCCGCACCGGTACGACCTCTCCCGATTTGGTGCTGACGAATAAAACCGCTGTTTGCGGTAAGCATCTGGTTTGGGAATAAACGACTTGTCCATTGATGTGATAGCTTGCTGGCTCCTGTCTCTGCCAACCACTGGTACGTAATTGGTGTCTCTTGATTGAGAACTTGAGCAAGCCAGTGGAGATTGGCAGCAAATGTCCGATATTCCGCATTGGTGGTTGGAAGATGAACATAGTTGTTATGGGCATGAACCTGATAAATTATTTCTGCCTGCTCCTGGGAATATATATCAGGGCTCGCAAGCATTTCTGCAATCTGACTATAATTTGACCATGCTTCATCAACAATCTGCAACCAGCCGATCCCAAGATCCATGAAAAATTGTCTCATCTCCGGTGTGTTCAAAGACGTAACGACATGAGGCAATTCTCCTGCAATCGTACTTGCGGTATAACGTGATTCGTTAATCGGTTCATAAAAACAATTCGTCCTGTCAGGATCTGTTGCCTGGTTTGATGGAAAATTACTCGTTGTATATCCCCGACCGGGCGGCATGACTACTCCAAGAGTCACTCTACCCATTGAATGAAAAAATGGATCAACACCGGCCCCATACACCTCACGTGCAAAATCGAGGGAATACCGCTGATGAGTAAGATAACGTTCTGTAGCAGTATTTGCCAGCTCAAGATTCTGAATCCGCTCATCAAATGTTTGAGTCACGGCAGCAGTGCCGACGTCGATTCCGAGACCCTCGAGTCCTTGTTCGAGTAGTCCGTCCGTCGATGACTCCTGACGTGGTCCTTCCACCTGGGCAATATGAACGGTGTGAGCAGCTTTCGGCACACTGGCTTCCGAATTCCAACGAACACTTTTCCAATCAATCGAAACACTCGTTTCCTGTTCGGCAGAACCGTAAAACTGCACACCTTCGGGAATGGGGTTTTGCTCAAACCGAGGAATAAACAAGTTCGCTGATTTCCTAAGAAAACCGCGTCGGGTAAGAAATAACTGGTCTCCTCTTCCGGCTATGAATTCAGCTCCAATATTCATAATACAATCAGTCTTCAAGACGGCTTATAGTAGCACGTCTCAATGAAAAAGGCAATCCGTTTATACCAATGGAGGAGTTTCTCTCGATATAATAGGACTGATGGAAAGGAAAACACTACCAAATAAAATCATTGCATCTCGTAATCTCTTTGATTTCCTTCAAATGGGAGATACCGTCTATGGAGCTGACCATATATTCTCCAAACAGCTCGATCTTTCGGCAACTCAGAACATGATCAGTCAAATACTATCTGATAATCGCGAGGGTTTTGCTCTGTCAGCAGAGGCAAGAAAGAGGCTACGGACCAAACTTCGCAGAAAACACCTGACACCGTCAGAGCGGGACATTTATACACATGCGCTCAAATTAAAAGGCCCCGTTGAGAAATTAACCACGATGTATTATGACCATGAGAATGGGGCGATACAGTACACACCACTTCTGTACGGATCTTTTGGAGAAGTGATGGATACCACAAAAAATGTTGTTCTGAAAGGCAATATACCCATGATGGAGATACACAATCACCTGCTCGATTATCTCCCTAGTCCTTCTGATTATTTTTATTTATTGTGCCAGCCGGAAGGATATCCTGCGCGTATCCTCAATAGCAGTATGGTTCTCTGTCCTTCCATCTCAATCTTATCTCTTGCAACGGCTAAGACTCCAACATTTTCACCTGAACAAACCCGGGAGTTAATCACTACTCATGAAAATCAAATACGGGCGCTCATCTATGCTCAGGAAGATTCAGATCTCATAACGCTCCAAGCTTACCTTGCATTGATCGATTCATCTTATCGGAATAAACGGGGTATTTTGTCTTTATTCCCAGAATGGTATGTTGATACTATCAGAAAGGTCAATCATGCATTAGTATCATTTGCCGGAGAAATGAATATACTTATGTACAGTTCGGGAGATCGGAAAAATTTTTCTCTGGCGAGTGGATGAAAAAACTATTAATGAAGCTGCCCTTATTTTAACTTCTTTGATTCTTTGTGTTCCGTCTTTTTTCGACAAGTAGAACAATATTTATTAAATTTCATCTTACCCTTCTGCTCGAGCCGATTTTTGCTCGTCACATAGTTTCTGTTATGACAGACTGAGCATTCAAGACCAATGACGATTCGATTTCCTTCTTTTGCCATGTTAGGAGTTGAAAGTATACCAAAATCGCCCTTCGGAAGCAATATGGTACCATGATACCTGTATGACAGAACGCACTTCGTGGATTGAAAAAGCAGCAGAACTATCGAAAAAGGTTGATGATGTGGGTATGGTAGTAGGCGCGGCTATGGTGGTATTTGGCCTCATCTTTACGGCCTTCGGGGGTGCAGTGAAGCCTGGATTTTTACTGGGAATAGGAAGTGGTGTCTCAAAATGGGGGGGCGAGAAAGTTCGCCAGTGGGGTGAGAAACGGAGACGAAAAAAAGAGGCAAGCAATCAATAGATCCGGTAACTCTCCTTGACAGACCGAATGAAGCAATTGCATAATTAAAAGTAATCACGCCAGCGCACACTATGGAAACTCCTCAATCAACCCATGACTCAATCGGCCTGCGAAATCTACTACTGGCTCTCATGATGGTTCTATTTATAACGGGTGTAGCGATCGTAGGTTTTCAATTTGTTGGGCCCTCCATTTTTGAAAAAGATAATGGCTATATATGGTTTGACGGGAAAAATAGCGGTATTACGTTAAACGCAAATACTATTGATCTGGAAGAAGGAATGCTCACGGTGTGGGTGCGTGCTGATGAGGTTGGCTCCCAACCTCGGGTAATCCTGCTCTCCTCAAGCAACCCAAACAGTGATGGATTCGGTGAAGCTTCACCTGATCATGATTTTTCACTGGGAATAATAGCAGCAGATAATCCCCGGGCGCCGGGAAGACTCGAATGGACCTTTCAAACGAGTACAGGAGGGGCAACGCTTCGATCAACAAACCCATTTCCAGTCGGAAGTTGGCATCATATAGCACTTATCTGGAAAGGAAGAGGCAGGGAGTTGCAGCTTCTCATTGACGGCAGCGTCGATGTGAAAGATACGATTGGACTTGCTATGCAGGCCGTTTCAGAGCGACCGCTTTATGAACAAACCTCAATCGGACTCCCCTTCAACGTACAATCCAATCGCGGATTTGCCGGAGGAATGGATGAACTGCGCATTTGGAATAGTGCTCAATCACCTTTTTCCATTGCCTGGTCGATGAGAAAAGAAATCAACCCGCAAACAAAAGGACTACTCGCCTATTGGCGATTTAATACCGGACAGAACATGCTCCAGGAAGAAGTGAATGGAATCGTGGAATCATACCCCATCGGCAAACCCCTCTGGTATCCGGGAAAATAACCACGGCATCATAGTTACGAAGCAACCTAACGTTTTCTTGATAGTATTTGATATAATTTATCACCTTTATGTATGAACGTGGTCACTCTATAGGTTTCGGAGAAACATTATCCAGGATGAAGAGAAACGTCTTGGGATGTATGGCAATAGGCCTTCTTGGTCTCGTCGTGACATCAGCAATTCCTGCCTATTCGGACGGTCAGCCAGGTCCCCTGCCTTATCACACGATACAAATGGCCGATCCGACATTTGAAAAACAATTAGCTCGTATGCTTGGCGAATCTCCCGTTGAACAAGACTATCTCCCTGTCTGCCAGACTGAATCCACACTCCTATTTGTAGATGATTCTGCTGCCGGCGGAACTAACGATGGCAGCAGTTGGGAGAATGCCTATACTGATCTTCAGACGGGACTTACCTATATCCAACAACATTCGGTACCCGACGAGCAAGGAGAAACTCCATCGTGGGAGGCGTGGGTGGCTGAAGGAACGTACCGTCCGACACAGGACGGAGATCGTGAAAAAAGCTTTCCTTTTGGTCATTGCACAAAAGCGTACGGTGGCTTTACCGGAAACGAAGCAGAACGTCATCAACGGGATCCGAGAGCACATGAAACCATCTTAACGGGAGAGATTGGTGATCCGGCTCAGACCGAAGATAATGCTGACATAATTATTTCTGTTGCACCATTCACCACTCCCGAAACCATAATCGACGGGTTTACTGTCAGAGATGCCTATAGCGACCGGTTTCTCCATGGCGCTGTTTTTATGACACTTGCCGGCCCGGTGCTGCAGAATAATGTATTTACCCACAATACATCGCTTGATGGAGGGGTAATAAATCTCAATGGAGCGTTACCGTTTATCGCCAATTCACAATTTAAAGACAATACTGTTCAGGCAGT
>JACQMD010000083.1 GCA_016203755.1 Candidatus Roizmanbacteria bacterium | reverse complement strand
TTAGGAGGTAGTTGATTGAATAGTTTTATATATTTGTTCATATATCATGAAGAAATATACCTAAAAATTATCTTGATGATAATATAGCATTATTTAAATTTAGTATTTACTCTTTTCCCTCAACCCTCTCCAAAACCCCTCTATTCAATCCATTCTCCCTAATCTCCTCCCACGTTGAAAGATAGAAGGCAGGCTCGGAATCATCACTGAGCCTTTTTCGTATGTTTCGTAGCAAGTAGTTCTTGGATTTGGTATCAGAAGCTATGAGAATAATATTAGGAAATAGACTATTTGTTTTTTCCTGCCACGTGTTTTCTTCGTAATAGGAGAAGTACCGCTTGATACGACTATAGAGTGCTATTTTTTCTGTCTGACCATCAAAGATATCCAGAAAGTAGCGTTTGATATTCCCATCTTTTTCCTGAATAGTAAAGTACGCATTAGGAGCGGGAGAAATTAAATCAGAAACGCCGTATAAATCTGTTTTTGTCCGAAACTTAAGCTTTGAATTCGGGATTATTTTTCAGATATTTTCTCCCCTTTAGTCCTAACGAATAGATAGCCGGAACCGTTACTTTTTTCGGATCGTAATAGCGTCTGATATACCCTTCCTCCGTCATTTCATTGAACCATACAATCACCCGATCACCAGATGCCAACGTATGAAGAATTGATTTCTGGAACACCTTATTTAGCCTATTGTATCAAGCTAAAAGAGGCTTATTCTGTTTCAGAATCCAACTTGGCGGAGGGTACAGGATTCGAACCTGTAAGTCCTTTCGGACACTGGTTTTCAAGACCAGCGCATTGCCGTTCTGCCAACCCTCCCTGTCTGGGTATTATACCAAGTAAAAGCGACCCATGATACAATTTCTCCATGTCCACAAAAACGAAAGCAGTACTTTCACTTGTTTTTATTTCTTTTTGTTATGTACTCCTCAGTCTTGCTTCACGGCTTCTTGACGCCGGATTCGGGAATTTTACCCACGTCTATCTTCGAATAGCATTGGGAGCTTTATTTGCAGCGCTACTTTTCCGAAATAAGATTAACTACCGTCATTATTTACAACTATCCCATCGTGATACCACCGGGATTATACTCATGGGAGTAGTGGGATATGGAATATTTGTCTATTTAATTACAAAAGGTGCACTCCTGACCAGTTTAGTAAATGTGTCTGTTATTTATGCAACGAGTCCTTTTTTCACCGTTTTGTTTTCGGTATTTCTTCTCAAAAAGATTCCCTCCCTCCTTCAAATTCTACTGGTCGTCGTATCTGTTTTGGGCGTTATGATGGTGAGTACTAACTCTTTTATTCCGCGGCTGACAGAGTTTGGAAGTGGCGAATTGTACGTGCTTGCTTCCGCTGCTGCGGGTGTACACTCTATGTGATTGGTAGAAAGTACATTTCAAACAGACTCAACAATTACGAATTAACACTTATCCTTATGGTTGTTGCTGCTTTGACAACGTTTATCGCTTCTGTAATAAACGAAGAGTCTATTAATTGGGAAAGTTTTTCAATCCCTTCTGTTCTTCTGGGATTGCTGTTAGGTTCAAGTCTTAACATCATTGCAACACAGTTGGGAAATTTCGCATTTAAACATCTCGATTCTGTCTTTGCCAGTCAAATGCTTCTGACTGAAACTATTTTTGCCTTCATCGTGGGCTTTTTGTTTTATCAGGAAACCACTTCATCCAGCGGGTTAGCGGGTACAGCGTTAATTTTAACCAGTGTTTTTCTCGCAAACAAATACGTTAAAGTTAATTAACGAAGGAATTACTTTTCCTGCGGAGTTAATCTTGTGTATGCCCGTTGTAGCATATCCCACATGATTTTGGGAACATACAACATCGAAGTGTCATTATTGGTAATATTCTTCGCATGATGCGCATTCTGTTCTTCAAGAATCAATCCCTTCATTATCTCATACTTTACTATTCCATACACTGCTATAAACCCCGCTCCGAACATTAATACCAGGCCAAGAAATTGCGCATACCACGTATCGAAAAACTTAAGAAGTGAGATTCCTGCGATGAGAAAGGTGGCTGATGTTCGAAGATACGCAAGAAATGTTCGCTCATTGGCAAGAACACTTCTGTTTATCGCTAAATCATCCCGAACGGTAAATTGTTTGTGAGAAGGTTTTTGAGTTTGCGATTGCATAGTTCTCTATTGTAACGGGAACAACCAGTAACAGCAATAGGAAATTATTTTATCGCGGTTATGCAAATGCCGCGTTGCGGTCCGAACTGTTTTTCATAACTACTGACGGATTGGAACCCAGCTTTTCTGAGAGCATCTTTAATTTGTTTTTCTGTATAGATAATAAACGCATCGCTTTCTGCAAGAACTGAAGCTACATAATACAGCGCAAGCGTTCCACCCGGCTTTGTCACGCGGTAAAGCTCTTTAAATACCTCCTGCAGATTGCGCCAAAAATACACCACATGAACGGCAAACACTTTTGAAAACGAATTCTCCTGAAACGGCATACGATCCGCATTTGCCCGATACAGACTTACTTTTCCTGCTGCAATATCTGTCTTGAGTAGTTCCTTTGCCATTCCCAGCATGGTCACAGAAATATCAATACCGGCAATTTTTCCTTTTGGCAGTTTCTTTGCAATTTTTTGCATGGTCAGACCGGTGCCAAATCCGATCTCAAGTACACGATCATCAGGCTTGAGATGAAGCAGAGAAAGCACCCAGTCATTCTGCGCATCATTGAGCTTCTCCATTTGCTTCCCTACCCACCGTCCTACTATCCCTCGCGGATGGCGAAATTGTGGAGCAAGCAACCGGAAAATAACACGCGGGATCATAAGAAGATTATACCCGACAAATGAGCCGTTGCCTATCTATGGTATACTGTTTATATCGTGGCGATGATCGCCGTTGGCAAGCGGGAGTCACAATAAATGAAGCGGGTACGATCAGTGGATGAGCATTTCGTACCAAGTAGGGTGGAACCGCGACTTATTGTATAAGAGCCGTCCCTGCAATACAAGGAAAAACTTGTGTTGTAAGGATGGCTTTTTTAATTGTTTCAAAAAAAGGAGGATACCATAGGCAATAACAGAACAAGAACCGCATCATCAATTCGAATCAAAAAGCGCACGGATGAGAAACCAGTATCGCCAGTTTGCCGTCAATGCAGGATCTGATCCGTATACGCTGGGGAATTTCATGGAGATAATTCATAGAAATGCAGATGAGTTAGACAGGATGGAAGTAGAGGCAATTAGACGCTGTATCTTTAGCCCTCAGAGCGAACGTGAGGAGATACTGAAATCATATGCGCGGCAAATGAGAAACTTATTAGAAAACGAACGACAGCATTTTTCAGAGGCGCAGTGGCAACAGATTACACCAGTTTTGGATCAGGTATTTTTTCCATTAAACAATAGTGATATGATTGAGTAAAACAGTATGGAAGACACTTTTAATAAAATCGTTGCGCTTTGTAAACGCCGGGGATTTGTGTATCCGGGATCTGAAATCTATGGCGGACTGGCCAACACCTATGATTATGGACCCAGAGGTGTAGAACTTCTCCGAAACATTAAAAACCGCTGGTGGGATCACTTTGTCACGCGCCGTGAGGACATGTATGGACTTGATACCAATATCCTCATGAACCCAAAAGTGTGGGAAGCATCTGGTCATACGGCAAGTTTTAGCGATGTTGTGGTTGATTGTAGAAATTGCCAATTTCGAACTCGCGCAGACCATCTAATTGAGGATTATTTAGACAAAAACAATCCGGATGAAATCGATTTTGGTTCTTACCAAACAAAAAGATTGTCTGAAGAAAAAGTTAAAACGCTAATAAAAACACATAAAGTAGAAGGGTATTCTGAAGAAGAACTAGACGAAATAATAAACGCCCTGAATATTCCTTGTACTATTTGCAGTGGTAACGAAGGTAACAAATGGACACCTACCAGAAAATTTAATCTTCTCTTTGAAACCCATATCGGTATTGTTTCTGAAGAAAAATCGTTGGCGTATCTTCGCGGAGAAATTGCACAGGGGATGTTTGTGAACTTTAAAAATGTTTTAGATACGATATCTCCGAAACTTCCGTTCGGTTTAGCTCAATCGGGAGCAGCATTTAGAAACGAAGTGACGATGGGGAAATTTACATTCCGGACGCTGCAATTTAATCTGGCTGAGTTTGAATACTTCTTCAATCCGGAAAATATGAAATGGGAAGAGTTGTTTGAAAAATGGAAAGAGGAGATGTGGAAATGGACCACTGATATCTTACAACTGAAAACTGAAAACCTCCGCTGGCGACCTCATACTGATGAGGAACGGTCACACTATTCAACGAGAACTGAAGATGTTGAATATAAATTCCCGTTTGGGTTTAAGGAACTGTATGGGTTGGCATATCGAACAGATTTTGATTTGAAAAACCATAGGGAAAAATCAGGAGTCGATTTACGATACACAGATCCTCAAACGGGAAATAAATTTATCCCTCATGTTATTGAACCAACGTTTGGAATGGACCGGACATTCCTCGCGGTGCTGTTTAATAGCTATCACGAAGATGAAACAAACGGGAAAAAGCGGGTTGTCATTTCACTCCCCACGTATCTTGCTCCTTACAAAGCGGCAGTCTTCCCGCTCGTTGCAAATAAACCGGAAATAACGAGTAAAGCACGAAACGTATTTGAGTTATTGAAGAAAAACGTTGCAACGGTTTGGGACGATCGTGGCAACATCGGAAAGCGCTATTTTGCCCAGGATGAAATTGGTACACCCAATTGCATTACGGTTGACTATCAAACATTGGAAGATGACACAGTAACAGTCCGCGATCGGGATAGCATGAAACAGGAGCGGGTCGTCATCGAGAAACTTCCAACATTCATTCAGAACAAATCATCCACTACGTAGCATGTATAACAGTTTCTTCAATTCGCGACAGTACCGTTCTCCGCTCGCGTTTGAAATAGAGAAAATACGGAATAAGTGAGAGAAAATTTATAATTGCCGAGAGAATAAAAAGTACTCTGAATCCATACTGTTGCGCGACAAATCCGCCGAGTGCCGCTGAGAGTGCCATCCCGCCAAAAACAGCAGCATCTCTGAGTCCCCATTCGGCTTCCTCTTTGTTTTTGTCAAGATGTAACGAGAAAAATGTTTGACGGGCAGGAGCTGATATGCCAAACCCGATACCGCTTGCTATATAGCCGGCAAATAAAACTACTACTGTTTGTGCTGTAGCAAAACCTATATAGGCAACACTAAGCAACAACAGCCCGGCAACCACAATAACGAACTCTTTCAAACGCCGCTGCCGTGTGACTCCGGAAAGATACCGTCCACTCGCAAGTTCTGAAAATACCCGGGCTATCAGATGGACACTATATGCAGAAGCAGCAATACCTACCGACCCGCCGGATATTTCATTCACGGCAAAAATGGCAAAGATGTGCGTCACGAAATGCCACGCCGACCACAAAAACGTATCGGAGATGATGAGCGCTTTCACGCCTTCATCCATGCGGAAATGAGACGGCGCTTTGCCAATAAAAAGTTCCCGAAGCATAACTTTCTTTATATTAGCGGATTTTTTAACGGAGAGCAAATAGAGGAAGAAAAATCAAATCATCCCCGCTTACCAAACCATCTCGAAATAATATTACGCCCTTCAGAGTCATCATGTATTATATGTCCAACATTTTGTGCAGCCTCACTGAATATCCTTTTCAGCCATATGCGGAGGAGGTGGGATTCGAACCCACGTGAGCCTTGCGGCTCAAGGGTTTAGCAAACCCTCGCAATGGACCGGGCTATGCGACTCCTCCGTGGATGTGATTGTATCAAATTTACTCTCATCTCGCCACCGTAAACCCCCACACCCGTTTAACACCCGCGCGTTTTAATATATTTGCTGCCTCACGCAGTGTTGCTCCTGTTGTCCACACGTCATCTACCAGAAGAATGGCGGACGTCATTCGTAATTTTTCATTTGAGTTTATTGTGAACGATCCTTTTATATTTGTTAGTCGGTCTTTTCGCGTAAGACCCGCTTGTGGCGTTTTGAATTTGGGGCGGATTAATATATCTGGTTTAAATTCTAACTGCAATCGTTCAGCAATTTCTTGACCAATTAACTCAGATTGATTAAACCATCTCCCTCGCTCTCTCCACCAGTGAAGAGGAATTGGGATAATAGGGGGTTTCTCATTTTGAATAAAAGTATAAAAGTATCGATACCTTTCTTTTTCGTTCTGTAATTGCGCAATAGTCAGATTGACAAGTGAAGATATCACATCGGTCATCCGCCGATACTTTAAATGCTTAATCGCTCTTTGTATCCCTCCGGAATAACGAAATATGCTCGTCAACCCATCTAGTGTATATTTGTTGCGACAACCGGGATGCGTTGCGCCGCCAATTGAAGACCTCGTGCAAACGGGACAGATAGCCACTTCAATGATATGTATCATTGAAGTGCATCGTTCACAAAAATAACTCCCGAGCTTTCCGCATGAGACACAGGCTCGAGGGAACAGGAGGTTAAGCAGTATTGATAAACCACTCATTTCACAATTAGTATACAGAATTGGTAGAATAGAGATATAGTTATGAAAATCATCAATAGACAAGCAAGGTTCGAATACCATATCCTCGACACTCTCGAGGCAGGGATTGTATTGACTGGGGCTGAAGTAAAGTCCATAAAAAATGGGCGGATACAACTATCGAGCTCCTTTATTCGCATCATGAGTGGCGAGGCATATCTTATCAATGCTGACATCCCAGTATACGAGTACGCAAAACAAGAAAACTACGATTCGAAGCGAAGTCGCAAGCTCCTATTGCGGAAAAATCAGCTGATTTCCCTCAGTACGAAACTTGACCAGCAGAAGTTGACCCTGGTACCTGTTTCATGTTATACTACACGTGGTTTAGTGAAGCTGGAAATAGGTTTGGGGAAGCGAAAACAAGAAAAAGACAAACGAGAAGAGATAAGAAAACGCGATTTAGAACGGGAAACACAAAGAGCTTTAAGA
>JACQMD010000082.1 GCA_016203755.1 Candidatus Roizmanbacteria bacterium | reverse complement strand
TGAGCGATGAAGGTGATTGATATGGAAAGAAAAAAAACAAAAAAGCAAATTGGAATATTGATTTTTCTATTTATACTGCTGGCATCGCTTCCTATTGCGATATTTTTGACGCGGCAAAGACAGGATGTCAGACCGAGGGCGGCTTTGCCCGGACAAGCAAATTTTAAATTATCTGCCAGCGATGATGCGCCTGATGCCGGCGAGTCTATTACGGTTACGGCAAATCTAGATGTAACAGATGATAATGTTCGAGTGTCAGGAGTAGATTTTCGCATTTTGTATAGTAAGGATCTTTTTGAGGCTGATCCGACAATTGTTGCGGCGACTGGTGATGATAAGCCATTTACTGATGTGATTGTTACTGAAGTAGATAAATCATATTCGGAAGAACTGAATTATTTGCGTCTTGTTTTGGTTGCAAGAAAGCTGACACCTCAACTTGCGGGGGGAAACAATATTCCTCTGGCGACGATTACATTTACCGCAAAGGATGATGGAGATGCGACAATTAAATATCCTGAAAAAAGCACTGACGAAAATGGTGTACCAGTAATACAGGTTGTAGGAATTGAGTTGGGTGGGAATACTCCCACGCCTTCGCCAACTGAAAATCCATGAAAAAGCTAAATATTCTAGTAATATTTTTGACAATAATATTAGGAGTGGTGACTTTTAACAAATCCATTCCTTTTAATATTTATGCACAAGCAGATCCGGAGAGTGCAGAGCAAAATGAATTGGATCAAGAAGAGGTAGGTTCACCTTTTGTAGGAGAAGGTACATATCAGGAGAAAAATTCTGCTGTCAAACGCAGAAAAACAGAGGATTGGCAGACAAATTTAGCCGGTGGTGATGGGACGTATATGCAGTCAAAAGTAAAAGGTTCAAAAGCATGGCTTCGATTCAGGGGTAATAGTGTCAGTGTTGTTTTGAGGCGACGGGGTAATACAGGCATAGCCAGGATAATCGTACGAGACGTGGCGGCAAAGACAAATATTGTGAATAAACTGGAAGATCTTTACAAGGGTGGAGCGGCTCTTTTCCAAACTTATACGTTTGGTAATCTAAATCCCAGTAAAACATATAGAATTACTGTAAAAGTTACGGGTGATAAGAACGCTTTGGCAAACAATTCTTTTATCGGTATAGACAAATTTGTCGTCGGTGCAGCACCTTCTTCTACACCTACGCCTACCAGTTTTTCAAATCCAACTCCCACTGGGGAGGTAGAACCCACAGATATTCCAGATCCTGAAAATGATGCGGATACTGTGGCCGAGGATGATGCGGAAGATGCAGAAATAGAGTCATTGATGGCGGGAGCGCCTTTTGCTGTTGCGGGAACGAATGGAGCGGCGAATACGTACGAAAATACGAGCCCCTATATACGATATAAAAAAACATGGCAAACAGATGTACCAATGCCAACGCCACTCTCTGGTTCATATGCAGAAAGCAATCAGAAGGGTGCTGTGGCGATAATAAAGTTTAAAGGAAAAAAGGTTTCAGTCTTTTTGCGAAAGGGTCCTAATGCTGGAAAGGCTTTTATTAAACTCAAGAAAGTTGGGGGTACTGCGGACAAGAAGACTAAGGAGCTTTATAAAAAGGGTAAGGTAAAATTTAGAAAAGTAACATATGACAATCTAGATCCCAAAGCTACTTATATTATTCGGGTACGAGTGACGGGCAAGAAAAATACGGCTTCGAGTGGGACGGTGGTGGGTGTTGATAAATTTGTGATTGAAGGTGAAGCAATCAAGCCTCCATCGGTGACTATTTCACAAGGAGGGCCGACTCTGACGCCGACTCCTACGGGGACAGATGATGATGACGATGGAAGCTGGCTAACAAAATATGATATTCCGATTGGGACAAAGCAAAGTCTGACCATACATATTGGGGGTACAAGCCCAAGTGTGACTACTGATCCGAGTATTTCTCCTTCTGTTTCTCCCAGCGTTACGGTTTCACCTGATACACCTTATGTGACTTTTACGTCTAAGCTATATGGAACCGAGCGAAATCCGGAAATAAAGGTTAGACTGAAGATAACCGATCTTATTGCCGTGGTGACTCCAGCTCCTGTTGCCGATGATTTTAATGCGTGTCAAAATCCGAAAGTAGGCGAATTTTTTGTCGATGGTTTGGTATTGGTTGCTGATGGTGGAACTGGGGTGTATATCGTGAAGCCAGGAACAACTTATACGATTAGAAGAGGTGATGGAGATGATGTAAGCGGGACTGTGTCTTCCGATGGATGGATAGCACTTACTGGTGTTACAAAAGGCAAACGCTATTCTCTTACCCTCAAGGGTCCAAAACATGTAGCCAAGTTGATGGAAGAGAATGTCGAACTTGCCGAAGGAAAACCAAATGCTCAGAACTTTTCTTGGAGTAGTAAACCTCTTGATCCGGGCGATGTGCCGGATCCATCAGAGGGTAATCTGCAGAATTGTGTAGTCAACGCGGCTGATGTATCGTTGGTCAAAAACAGAATGAATAAATCGGACCTATCAGAAGAAGATTTAATGGTTGCTGATTTGGATTACAATAATGCTGTCAATGCCGGAGATATGGCGCTATTGACGCGGACATTATCAACTAAGGC
>JACQMD010000081.1 GCA_016203755.1 Candidatus Roizmanbacteria bacterium | reverse complement strand
GGAGCAGAGTCTTCATAAGGCTACGGTTGTGGGTTCGACTCCCACCCCTGGTACAATCTGAATTCAGAATTTAAAATGCAAAAGTCAAAATTATTCCTCGGATACCTCTTAAATTATGAATAATTATCCAATTGGTATTTTAGATTCTGGAGTTGGGGGACTGACAATTTGGAAAGAGATAGTAACACTGCTTCCACGCGAATCAACCATCTACATTGGAGATTCAAAAAATTGTCCCTATGGATCAAAGTCTGTGGAGAAAATTTATTTACTTGCCAAGCGATTGGTTAAATTTCTGGTTCAGAAACAATGCAAAATAATTGTGGTTGCGTGTAATACGATTTCGGTTTCGTGTCTGGATCAATTAAGAAAAGATTTTTCTGAGATTCCAATAATTGGGACGGTTCCAGTAGTAAAAACAGCAGATCAGGTTTCAAAAAAGAAGAGAATCGGTATTCTTTCTACCTCTGCAACTTCACAAAGCACATATCAAAGAGATCTTATCCAGAAGTTTGCCTCAGATTGTGATGTTATTGATAGTGGTACCGATACGTTAGTGCCATTTATCGAAGAAGGAAAAATAGAAGAAGCAGAAAAAGTGCTAACAACCATTCTCAAACCATATATCGATGCAAAGATCGATGTGTTGGTATTGGGTTGTTCGCACTTCCCATTCCTCAAAACTCAGATACAACACATTTTAGGATCTCATATTACGATCCTTGATTCAGGAAGCGCAATAGCTCAGCAAGTGAAAAGAGTATTAGCAGAAAAAAACTTAAGTGCTCAAAAAAAAATAGGAAAACATTTAATGTATACAACAGGAAATAAATTGCTAATGGGAAAATTTGTGGGGGAATTAGGATATAATAGGGTATCGGTATACAGAGAAGCGGTATAGCCACATGTACTGTTTGACTCCATCATGCAAAACAATGGAGGACAAAACATGCACGTGGTGTAACCACTCATCGATCAGCATACCAATACCCTTTGTTTATTGTCTAGGCTACTCCCTCAGTGTAATTACTGCGTAGCACACACGGGTTGCGATGTTTCCCGTGATGTGCGGGTCCAGGACGACAACGCTCACGTCTGAATAAGTTGTTGGCAGAACGAAAGCGCCGTCGCAAAAAGACGTGCGATAGGTCACTTGTGAGCTGTTGTTCGGGTGGAAACGGTCAAGGTCACACCCTGTGATGCAGAGTTCCAAAGCCCGATTGGTCGGGTTTTGCGTGAGTTCACGCCAGAAAACCGCTGCGCAGACGTCTGTCGTTGGACCAGGTCCTCCCATTGCGTATGTTTCGGATCCACGCAGGACTTGGTGTTGAATTCCTGGTGGAACTTGAAAATCGTCGCAGAGACCGTTGGTTGTGTGAAACCCCATCTTTCGCTTGGATGTGGGGCTGGTGTAGTAGATCTCCGCGAGGCCGCGCCGTATCACGCGCCAGCTATCCACGATATCGGCTGTTAGATCCTCGGGAAGTGGAGTTGGACTGCGCGCAATCGTCGGCGTGCTTGTGGCAGTTGCCGTTGGCGTGATCGTCGCAGCGCTGGTAGGAGTCTGCGTTGGAGTCACGGTTGGCAGTGTGCCTGCGAAGTTGAGACGTATGTCGTCAAAACCCACACTGTTGGGATCTTGGCCTACTTGGAATCGAAGCCAGTTGGCCTGTCCAATCAGTGTAGCGCATCGAATCGACAGCACGATTTCGTTGTTAGTCCAGCGTAGGACTGGATACCGCCCACTGCCATCAGAAGAGGCAAGGGGAATCAGCCATCGGTAAAACTCGTCTGGTGAACCCTGCAGATACAAAGTATAGACTGATGGACTCAGGTTCCAGCCAGACAGGTAGAGTTGATGCTCGTTGATCGGGCACACAGCCCACCAAATGCCAGGAGGACCTGACCACGACGGGACGGTTGCAATCGGGGTAGACGTGATACTTCGCATGAACGTTGGTGTAGACGTCGCGGTAGCCATTGGTGTCCACGGGCTCGGTGGAGCCGTGGCTGGTGGCGGTCCGCCGCCGAGTGCAGATGGCGGAACAGAAACAGGTGTTGCCGTTGCCGTGTCTGCTATACGCACGACCACCCGAACTGTGGTGGTCGGTCTGACTGTTGGCGTGATGCTTCGCGTGGGCGTTGCCGTTGCGGTGCGAATCGACCGCGGAGTTGGGGTTGCGATCTCGCATCCCCACTGGTTACACGTGTAGGCTGGCAAGGATTCGCCAGCCTCGATGTGCTTAGGAAAGGTGGAATATGCCCACCCACCCAGAAGTACCACAGCCAGAATTGTCGCCATCAGGAAACGCATGGAAAGACTCCTTTTACATCTCGGTTCCTGGATAGTCCAAGGACCGGAAACCACTCTCTGTGGTAAAATCTGAATTTTTCGAATCTCCACAGTGTGCAGTTTCCAGCCCCTGGAAAAAGGGTAAAATGCTGTTAGATCTTACGCACAACTTGTGCGTAACTCTGTATACCTGTTAATGTGCTAAATGAATTACTGAAGACTCGTATTGCAGAGTTTTCAGACGCAATAGCATAACACTATTATAGGTCTATGTCAAGTTTCTTGGGAACTCAAAGAGCATCTATTATATAGGACTTAGTGTATAATAGACAGTACGCCTAATGAACGTACAGAACAAAAAAATAGCTATTTTAGGTGCAGGTATAGAAGGGGTATCGAGTGCGATATTTTTTAAGAATAAAGGCGCACAGGTTACTGTGTTGGATCAAAAAGGTCCAAATGAAATTGGTAATGACGTAATTGAGCAATTAAGGACATTAGATATTAAAGAAAAATTTGGAAAAGATTACCTTGTTAATTTAACGCAATATGATATTATTGTTCGAAGTCCTGGAATAAAGTTGTCAACGATACAAGAAGTGCTTCCAAAAGATTCTTGGGCAAAAATAACTTCACAAACAAAACTTTTTTTTGACCTTTGCCCATCTCAGATCATTGGGGTTACTGGAACCAAAGGGAAGGGTACTACTGCAACGCTAATTTATGAGATGCTCAAAAAAAGCGGTCGGGATGCATATTTGGGTGGAAATATTGGCAAACCAGCGTTTGAATTTTTGGATCAACTTACTCAAAACTCAACCGTTGTTTTAGAACTCTCGAGCTTTCAGGTTCAAGATCTTACAAAAAGTCCACACATTGGTGTTGTACTCATGATTACAAGTGAGCATTTAGATTATCATACTGATGTATATGAATATATAAATGCGAAGCGAAATATCCTGAGGTTTCAATCCCAGAATGATTATGCGGTTATTAACCGCGACTATTTAGCAAGTCACGAGTCAGATATTTATACCGAAGGAAAAGTATATCAGGTGAGTAGGGAACGAGGAGTGTGGGAAG
>JACQMD010000070.1 GCA_016203755.1 Candidatus Roizmanbacteria bacterium | reverse complement strand
TAGTATTTAGTATTTTGTATATAGCAAAAAAAAGCTATTATCATTTTTATGATACTAAATAGTAGGGCTTATTTATAAAATCAATAACGCGAGCGCTAAATTCTTTCGGGTTTTCAAACGGGAATCCATGAGCCTCACCTTCCACAATGTCAAGTTTTACCTTTGGTATGAATTTTCTCATTTTCTTCGCAATTTCCTCCGGACTATTCCTATCGTCTTTTCCCCACAATAATAGCACAGGGCAGCTAATTTTCCTCATGGGTACAACCAAATCCTCAGCAATGATTTTTTTGAATGTTTCGCGAAGATTGCCGCTACTTGTTTGATAATCAGAAGCGCGCGCTACTCTGTATAATACTTTCCGTGCTAGAGATTCAAATTGGCTAAGAACTGGCAGTCTAAATACAAGTCCTCCCATCTTCGCAAGTCCCAGGAAAAAGAGAAGCTTTGCCCGGGAAACAAGGAGAACTCCCGGAACTCCAGTCAATACGAGTTTTTCTATAAGCTCCGGATATTCCGCCGCCAATATAATCGAAACTCGTCCGCCAAATGAGTGGCCAATGATAACTGGTTTCTTTAACTTGTGTTGCTGAATATACTCATGGACAAACGCAACATAATCAGAAAGCGCATACGGCCTCTCAAGCTTTTTCCCTTTTCCAAATCCGGGCATGTCGGGTGCAAACACGCGGAGATTTTTCTTTTTTAATTCTTGAACAAGAGGTTCAAAACGAGATCCCGACAGTTTCCACCCGTGCAGAATAAGAACATCCATGAAGCTATTATAACAAAGCAATGAGTACTTTCGCCAGCTTCTTCGGATCATGACGAATAAGGCTTCGCTTGAGGGTATCAGCAGAAGATTTTTGTATAAAAACGCTATCCAGAAGGCTTGCCCGAACGGTTTTAAATTCTTGTCCATTTAAATCATCTTTGACTACTTCCTCCTGTGACTGTTCGTACCATGAAAGTGCTTTCGGGTCGGGCTGTTTGTTATTGACAAGCACGACATCGAGTGCTCCGTCTATATACGTTTGCAAATCTGCAACATGATCCTTTGCGGTATAGTCCGTTGTTTGGCCATATTTCGTCATGAGGTTCATCACAAATACCTTTTTTGCCTTCGACTGTTGAATAGCATCTGCGACTCCTTCAACAAGTAAGTTTGGGATAATACTCGTATAAAGATCTCCGGGACCAATAACTATAAGATCTGCCTTTTCGATTGCGGTACGTGCATCGCGATTAGCATGTATTTTTGGTTTGAGAAATGCACGTTTAATGCTCGGCCGTTCATCCTGTTCTTCCGGCTCATCGATATGTGTTTCTCCTTCAATGACTACGCCGTTTTTCAGCTCAACACAAAGATCTGCTTTTTCAAACGTAACCGGAATGACATCGCCTTGCGCATCCAGAATAGTAGTCGCAACATCTACCGCCTCGTCCAGTGATCCTGTCACTTTTTCAAGCGCGGAAATAAAAATATTGCCAAAATTGTGACCCTTCAAATCTCCGTTTTCAAATCGATACAAGAAAAGATCACGCCAGAGTTTGTCTGATGCTGAAAGGGCAACGAGGGCTTGTCGCAAATCTCCCGGCGGCAATACGCCAAGTTGGTCACGGAGTCTGCCTGTTGAACCACCTGAATCCATCATCGTAATGATGGCTGACAGATGAACCGGGTAATTCTTGAGTCCCGTGAGGGCAACAAATGTTCCCGTACCTCCACCCATAACAACAATGCGTTTTTGTTCAGGCATAGGTCCTATTTTACTTCACCGTGACACTTTTTGCTATATTTCGTGGCTTGTCAACGTTATTACCAAGCGCAACTGCCAGATAATACGCAAGAAGCTGTAAGGGTAGAATAGTCAATATCGCCGAAGTTTCCCCCAGATCAGAAACCTGCAGATGAAACGTAAACCGTTCATGATTGGCAGGCGATATACCAATCACAGATGCACCACGCGCGTTTACTTCGTTTACCGCATTAAGTACATCCTCCTTCACTTCATCATTGCTTATAACAACAATAACACTGACTCCCGGTTCCATAAGTGTGATTGCATAATGTTTCAGGTCTCCCGCGGGAAGAGCGTGAGCGTGTATATACGAACCTTCAACAAGCTTCACCATTCCCTCTTTCACAATCTGTAAATTCTGTGCCTTACCCAATAGAAAAATATGTTTTGACTGTTTCAGACGATCGGCCAATGATTTAATTTGAGTTAGTACGTTTTTACTATGAAGATAATCTGACATGACTCGCGCGAGTGATTGTAGATTTCTTTTTCCTTCTGAATAGTTTCCTTGGACGGTTTTTGCAAGCAAGTATCCCCAGGCAATCTGGGAAACAAAAATCTTCGTTGACATGACGCATATTTCCGGCCCTGCCATGGACATAAACGGATAGTCAGACATACGCGTTATCATGGATCCCGGCATATTAACCAGTGATGCAATTTTCGTCTTTTTACTCCTGGCGTGTTCAAGCGCTTCAAGTACATCTGCTGTCTCCCCGCTTTGAGACGGCGCAATAATCACGTCGTCTTTTGTGAATAAATGATAATAATCACTTGCTTCAGCCCCAATAAGACTCACTGCATGCATAGATCCGTATATTCGTAAATAGTATGCAATTTGAGCAGCTGCAGCTCCGGCTGTACCTGACCCGATGGCGTACACATGCTTCGCATGCTTAATTTTGAGAGCAAGTTGTTTGAGCATGCGAGCATCCTGGTTGTATATCTGCTCTATGACAAAGGGACTTTCGTATATTTCCTTGAGCATGAAATGGTCAAAACCATCTTTATCTACTCGAGTATTGCTGATCGTATTTTTTTCTGTCCGGTATTTTTCCTGCTTACCGGTATTAATGCTGATAATCCGGAATTTGTTATTTGTTATTTCAACTATTTGCTGATTTTCCAGTACAACGGTTTTCTCAACATAGGGAGCAAATGACAAAATATCTGATGATAGAAACAGCTCTCCTTTTGATTTGCCGATTCCCAGAACAAGCGGTGAACCATTGCGGGCACCAATCACTGTCCCATCTTTTGTCAGAAGTACAATGGTATTTCGTCCAGTAAGATCATGAAATGCAGTACGTACAGCATCGATGAAGTTATTCGCTCTTTTATTTTTATCTTCAATCAATCGGACAATTACTTCTGTGTCTGTTTCTGTTGAAAAAGCATATCCTTTTTTTTGGAGTTTCTGTTTGAGCGATTGATAATTTTCAACAATGCCGTTTTGCGCCAGGATAAACGAATGGTCTGTGGCAAAATGAGGATGAGCATTATTTTTTGTCACTCCGCCATGAGTTGCCCAACGGGTATGGCCAATGGCAATTGAACTTGTCGGTAATGATGTAATGGTTTGCGGTATTTTACCCGCCTGCTTTGTTACGACAATTGAGTCTCCATCCAGCATGCCAATTCCCCAACTGTCATACCCACGATAGTCAAGCCGCCTCAAACCGTGAAACACTATTTCTCCTGCATTTTCTTTTTTTCCGAAATAACCAAATATGCCGCACATAGAATTGTCTTTCCTCGTTTGACAAAATAAGCAAGAATTTATACACTACATGAGTTGCATACTCATGTCAAGAGTAGTTGTCAGCATTTTTTTGACACTATGGACACTGTTTTTGCAAATCTTGGTCTTTCTCAAGAGGAAACTGCGATTTACACGACACTTTGTAAAGAAGGTCCCATTGCGATTCGGTCAATTGCAGTTAAGACGGGAATTAACCGCGGGACCGTCTATGAAACGCTAAAGCTCATGGCCAAAACCGGCCTTGTTACCTATTCTCCCATCGGAAAACGAAAAAACTTTGTTGCTGAATCTCCTGAAAAATTGCTTGCTTTGTTCTCTGAACGAAAGAAACGAATGGAAGAAGCGATTAAAAAACTTGAAGTGGATGTCATTCCTGATCTAAAAACGCACTCAAAAACCGGCCAGATCCCTCAAGTGTATTATTACGAAGGAGATGAAGGAATTGAGCAGGTGTTAAAAGATGTATTGCAGACTGTACAAAATAGTGTTCAAAAAGAATATTTTATCTATTCTTCACGGCCTGTTCGAAAATACTTATACAAATTGTTTCCAAACTTTACCCGTCAGCGTGTACGGCGTGGTATAAAAGTAAAAGTAATTGCAATAGGTGAAGGCGGAGAAGAAGCAGAACTTGCCGAGCGCAAGTGGATTAAAGCCGATGAGAATGGCATAACGCTTTCCTATATGATCATCTACCCGCCGAAGTTTGCCCTCATTTCCGTTGCCCAGGAAGATCTCCCCTACGGAGTCGTAATCCACGAAGAAGGCGTTGCTAAAACACAAAAAGTGATATTTGATACGCTGTGGAAAATCTTGTAACTATCCATGCCATCTACTGGTACTGGGGGTAGCCACTCCTTACAATACTTAACATCTTAATTCTGTATAGTAGAGCTTGATATAAGCCCTGGCATGGTTCATATAACCTACAGTGTTTATTATTGCCCGTGAGATTTGAGTTTAGCGATATAACGATTCTTCAATATAACGGTCTTTTGTTCTAATTCAATAAATGAATCCGCAGGAATAAAACCTCGTAGATTTAACAGTCCTGAAACAAATGTATGTGCGCCAATAAAAGTAGCAGGATTTGTTACGATATTTACCCCTAGCCGGGAATGGTCTCCAACCACACAGCCAAAATGCTTCAAGCCGGTGCTGTAGATTTGATCAGGAGTTTTAACAACAATCTCCTCTTGATCAAACCGGCGGTTACTTACCATAACTCCGGATGCAACCCGCGCATGAGTACCGAGAATTGAATCGCCAACAAATGAAAGGCTGCTTACCTTAGCAAAGGGAAATAAAACTGAATTCTTGATCTCGGTTCCATGCCCTATAGCACTGTTATTACTCAAATATGTTCCCGGACGAATAGAAGCAGCATGATCAATCCGGCAATTTTCTCCAATATAGACTGGTCCTTCAATGCGAACATGAGATTGAATTGTTGTTCCGCTCCCGATACGCACATTACCGGTGATTGTAGCCGTTTCATGTATCTGTACATCTTGTGCAATCTGCCCATCTGTAAGACGCTTAAGAAGAACTTCGTGTTTTTGTATAAGTTCCCAGACATAGTTACAAGCAGTAACCCACTCCTTCATTTCGTGTGGGATATTATAAAAGTAATAAGAAGGATTCAGTTGTTCTGGTGTAAATTGGTTGTTCATAATTTTTGTAGTTGCACGCCCTTGGCGTGCTTAAAATGCTGGGCGTGCCAAGGGCACGCGACTACATTATTGTGCAATTAATTTCCTTGCCTGCTCCAACTCCTCCGGCCTATTTACTCCCCGCCACGGGATACGGCCGCCGGCAACATCTGCAATTTTTTTCTTGTGAGTAACTGCAATTTCCAGTATATCAGTTAAATAATACTCTTTCGCAACAGGATTTTTCTGTATTTTGGGCAGATACTTTGTGAGAAATACCCGATTAAAAATATAGCAGCCGGTATTTATCTCTTTTATTTTTTTCAGCTCATCCGTTGCTACCCTTTCTTCAACAATTGCCTGAATTGTTCCCTTATCACTTCGAATAATGCGACCTAGCCCGGTTGGATCATACATTTCAACCGTTAATATGGTCATATCAGCATTCTTCGCCTTATGAGTATCTATTAATTTCCGTAACAGTTCCGGCGAATACATATATGAATCATCTCCATAAACCGAAAGTACGTCTGTCACATCGTCAGATAATTTCGCTAGACCTACTTGGACAGCATGCGCTGTTCCCAAGCGCTTCTTCTGATCGGCATATTCAATGCTGTCCCCAAAATAATTGATGATGCTTTTTTTCGCAAATCCGACAACAACAACTATTTCGTCTATACCAGCTTTTCTGAAATTATCAATTGTATACGAAAGCATCGGCCGGCCGGCCAGATTTAACATTACTTTATTTGTCGTCGTGCTCTTCATGCGCGTGCCCTTGCCAGCTGCCAGAATGATTGCACCGATCTTACTCATGTTTGATAATATCTGCTCCCAAGGCACGGAGGCGTTCATCGAGTCGTTCGTATCCGCGTTCAATGATTTCTGCGTTATCAATAATGCTCTCACCTTCTGCAATCAGGGCAGCAATCACGAGCGCAATACCTGCACGAATATCAGGAGTATTCAAATACGTTCCGTGCAATTTTGTCGGACCATACACGATCACCCGATGAGGATCACAAATCGTGATTTTAGCACCCATCCGGATAAGTTTATCAACAAAAAACATCCGTGATTCATAGAGCGGATCATGAAAAAGCATTTCACCCTTCGCTTGGGTTCCGAGGACAATAAACGGACTCATGAGATCTGTGGGAAATCCGGGATGTGGCATGGCCTGTACGCGCTTTTCGCATGCACGGAGTTCTGACGGAATAACGATAAGCGTATCACTGTTAACGTTTAAGCGGATACCCATATGCGAAAGCACATGGAGAGGAGATCGTATTTCGTCGTGAAATCCTCCTGTTATAGCAAACGTACTTCCCGATGCGGCAGCAAGTACTGCAAATGTTCCTTCTTCAAGATAATCGGGGTGCACTGTATGTTTGATTCCGGAAAGCTTTGTTACTCCCTCAATCACCATATTGTCTGTTCCCAAACCTACAATCTTTGCTCCTGCTTTTTTCAGAAATTCACCAAGACAGACAATATGCGGTTCTTTTGCAGCATTGTGGAGACGTACTGTTCCTTTTCCCAGCACGCTTGCCATCATAAGATTTTCAGTGCCGGTCACTGAAGGTTCATCCAGAAATATAACTACCTCATCTGTGGTTTTTTTGTGGGATAGCTCATACAACTCATGCGCTGTTTTGACCGTTGCGCCTAAATGAATAAATCCGTCAAGATGCGTATCAATATTTCGTTTTCCAATCACATCTCCTCCCGGATGGGGAAGTTTCACGTGGCCAAACCGCCCATATAGCGGCCCAAGGAGCAGCACCGAAGCACGAAGCTGTTTCGCATATTCGGGTAGCACTTCATACGAATCAACAGATGTTGTGTTAATGATAAGCATATGAGGCTTTGGTTGTTCGACAGTTGCTCCGAGACTTCGGAGAATCGTCATCATTGCGGCAACGTCTTTAATTTGTGGAACATTGTCAAGCACCACCTCTTCATCAATAAGAAGTGATGCCGCCATAATGGGCAATACGGCATTTTTGTTTCCGGCAACATGAATGGTGCCGTTCAGCTTTTTCCCGCCATTGATAATAAATTTAGACATATTAGAATTCGCCTACCAATACGACTTCTTCTTTCAATGATACACCGAATTTCTTCTTCACTTCACGCTTGGCAAGTCGAATGAGCCCCATGATATCAGCTGCCTTTGCATTATGGATATTTAACATAAAATTTGCGTGTTCACCTGAAATTTTTGCCCCTCCAATTTGTTTTCCCTTGAGACCTACCGCATCAATGAGATACCCGGCAGAACGGGTATGATTGGGGGTTCCAATCCGCATGGCATCAGATAACGTAATATTTCGAAATGTGCATCCCGCAGTTGGACTACCTTTCGGCTGCGTGTCGGATCGATAGTGCATGGCGGCATTCCCCTTTTCCCATACTTTTTCTTTTTCAGATTTGGTAAGCCGTACAATAACAGAAAGAACGAGTGCTCCTGTTTTTTGAAGACTACTCTGATCGTAACCGAACTTGAAATACTGTTGCTTAACCGTTTTAATTTCTCCATCACCTTCAAGGATCCGTGCCTGTGATACGTGATCGCCAAAAAAATCATTCTGATTCATATTGTGTGCGTTGATCCAAGTTGCTCCCCCTACTGTCCCGGGTTGTCCCAAGAAATTTTCAAGACCGGTCAAAGATTCATCAAGGGTGTAGCGAACGAGACGGTTCACTAATACTCCAGCATCCGCTTGCACAAATATTATTTGTTCCGCCTTACTCTCTCCGCTTCTGATCGTGCCGCGCATACCGACCATTTTTATTTCATTCATTTTGTTTTTAACCACGAGCCCCCGATACCCACCATCTCCTATAACAACATTTGTGCCACCGCCGAGCACAAAGTAAGGAATCTCTTTCTTTTTTGCAAATGCAAGCGCCTCCAGAAGCTCTTGTTCTGCTGTTGCGTCAACAAAATAATCGGCAGGACCTCCTACCCGAAGGTTTGTGTGTTGAGAAAGTAGTACGTTTTCTTGGATGGTCATGTTCATTTGATCACTTGATCTTTTGATTTAATGCTTTAATGATTTCCCCGTGCCATTTATATATATCTCCTGCCCCCATGGTGAATAGTATAGCATTTCGATGCAGTTTTTTTCCTATTGTACTGATAAAACCTGCGGCTGAAGAACTGTAAAAGGCAGCTTTATGATGTTTACGGATTGAAGCAACAAGTTGTTCTGATGTAATACTGCTATCTGGCTTTTCTCGCGCCGATCTGAATATCGGCGCAATGGTAACACTGTCGGCATCGGCAAAACACCTTGAAAATTCACTAAAGAGCGCAAGGGTCCGCGAATAGGTATGAGGCTGAAAAATGACTACAATCTGACGGTTCGGAAACCATGTTTTTGCTGCCGAAAGAGTTGCCGCAATTTCTGCCGGATGATGTGCATAATCATCATAAAGCATGATACTGTTTACTTCCGCAACAAATTCAAATCGTCGTTTGGTTCCGGTAAACGATGGTAATGCCTTTCGTATAACTTCCCATGCAATTCCGGCCTCGTGAGCAACAACCATGGCACCTGACGCATTACTGACATTGTGAATACCCGGAATAGTTATTTCCCATACTCCAAGGGATTCTCCTTTATATGAAGCAGTAAATGTTGTTTTCTGTTTTTTGGTTTCTATCCGCTCAACGTGAAAATCAGACTCATTTGCGATGCCATAGGTACGGATTTTCTCATCAACATAGGGAAGAATCGAACGGACAACAGGATCGTCTGCATTTGCCACGAGACAACCGCCTCTTTGTATTGTTTTGGTAAGTTCGACAAAAACACGCTTTACCTGATCAAGCGAAATAAATACATCCGGATGATCAAAATCAATCGTTGTTATAACAGCAATCTCGGGAGTTTGATAGAGGAATCGGGCTACTTGATTGGAAGTCGGATCGGAAACATACTCATCTGCCTCGGCTATAAAATAGTCTCCTTTTCCGAAATGACCGGACGAACCAAGACTGTTTATACCAGCTACCCCTACGGCGTACGAGGGGTCATCTCCTGCATATGTCAGAATGTGGGCAAGGAGCGCAGCTGTCGTTGATTTACCATGAGTACCAGCCACCGAAATTCGACGCTTTCCCTGCATGAACATACCCAGCGCTTCTCCATGCGTAATGACTGTGATATCATTCTTTTTTGCCTCTTCCGACTCATTATTATGTACACCACTATGAGCTCCTGTTGTGACAACTAAAATCTCCTCTTTTGGAATATTTTTGTGTTTTTTGATAAATTCGTGAATATGAGATGGATCAAATCCTTGGTATAGACTAATCTTTTTTTTCCGAAGTAACTCTTCGGTGGCAAATATCTCTGTAACATCTGAACCTGAAACAATCATTCTTCTCTCTTTGGCAACCACGGCAAGCGCGGTCATACCAACCCCTTTTATTCCGACAAAGTAAACTGCTTTTATTTGAGATAAATCCGTCATAAAAGATCATTAAAATGATTCAAATCATTTTAGTTTCTGAGTAATTGTATAAAGCTAATAACTTCTTCAGATAACTTTTCCTTCTCCTTTCGATATGAATAGAATAGATCATTCTGGCAGCTTGTGCAAACGAGAGAATAATCGATATGCTCGGCAGATACTCCGGCAACAAGTAACTGTTTATAATTGGCATATGCAAGATTAAGATGCAGTTTGCCTTCAATCTCAGAAAGCAGTTGATGATCAGTACCAAACTCATCTATAAACTGTTCGGCCCGCTCGTTCGGAACATTATAACAACACATTCCAATCGATGGCCCAAAAGAAACGATAATATTTGACGGTTGTCCGCCTAATGATTTCATTGTATCAATTGTCCACTCAACAATTCTTTGCACTGTCCCCTTCCATCCTGCATGAACTGCAGCAATAATGCGACTTACCGGCTCATACAATAAAATAGGCACACAATCGGCTGTTTTTACTCCGATTGCAATATTTATTTTATTTGTCACGAGCGCATCCGCAGCCTGTGAATAATTCACAAGTGATTGAGAAGTTATAGCCTGAACGGTATTCCCATGGACTTGATGAGGAAAAATAATGGTACCTACAAGAAGTTGTTGAATGTCTGTATGACGAGTGGTGAATCCGTGAATTAGATCTGGTAAGAATACAAGTTTTGATGAGGTAAAAATTTTTAACTTTGCATTGTAATTTTTCACTTTGAATTTTGAATTTTTAATTTGAGCGCTTGCGCGACTGCTTCATACTCACTCCAAGGATGTTCAGTTTTCCTTCTGCATAAACTTTGTTCGTGCCCTTTTCCTGTCAATATAACTAAATCTCCTGCTTTCGCCAAAGAAATTGCTTTATTAATTGCTTCTTGTCGATCCGAAATAATAAAGTGTTGCTTTTTTCCTTTGACTTCTTTTTTATATCCTTCCGCAATCATTTTGTTAATCGTGGCCAAATTTTCCGTCCGATAATCCTCTTCTGTAATAATCGTGACATCTGCATACCGCGCTGAGATCCCTCCCATAATGGGCCGCTTGGTACTATCGCGAAGCCCTGCGCATCCAAACACATGGATTAATCGTTTTTTTGTCATGCTCTTGGCAGTCTTTAATGCATTCTCAAGCCCATTCGGTGTGTGGGCAAAATCAACTATCGCTCGAAATGACTTGTCCGTCTTAACCTCATCCATCCTTCCTTTTACACCAGTAAAACGCTTCAGTGCAGTCTGAATTATTTTCTTTTCTATCCCCAACTGCATTGTACTTGCCGCAGCTGCTAGAGCATTGTACTTGTTATATTGTCCCGGAATAGATAATGTCAATGGAAAATTCTTAAGTGTTATGTCACCACTTTTCAATCCGTAAGAAACGGTATTTGTGTTTTTTTTGATCTTTTGATCTTTTGATCTTTTGATGAATTGATGTGATTGGTCCTCCGCATTCACCACTCCCACCTTTGCGTGTTGAATAAGCTGCAACTTCGTCGCAACATACTCCTCATACCTCAGGTGGTAATCCAAATGCTCATTGGTCACATTTGTTATAACACCGATGGTGAACGGAATACCCCATATACGCTGCTGGTCCAATGCATGTGATGTCACTTCAAGTACGAGATATCCCTCTCCAGCATCGACTGCTTTTTTGATATGTTTCTGAAGAAACCACGGATCTGGTGTCGTAACATGAAATCCGGTGTCGAATTCAGCTCCAGCAATGATTGCATACACCGATGAAATCATTGATACCTTTTTGCCCGCAAGCTTTAACACGTTATAAATCATGTGTGTTGTTGTTGTCTTCCCGTCCGTTCCAGTCACTCCAATAATAATGAGATCTCTTGCGGGAAAATGATAGTACATATTCGCCAGAAATGCGTTTATCAGATGAGCGATGTTTTTTATCTTTCTAATCATTATAAAATTCCAGAGGAAAATGAATTGGATTAAACGCTTTATCTCTATGACTATACTCTACTATATAATGCTCCGCGTTACCAATCTTAAGGCGTTCTATACTATCTCTTTCAACAATACCAAAATGATACGCGATGCATTTTATTGCAAGACCGTGTGAGACGAGCATAATGGTTTGACTGGGATGTTTTTTGACTATACCATCAACTAATCGGGAAACCCGTTGATAAATATCCTCAATCGATTCTCCTCCCCCTTCAACTCGCAATGAAAATCGACCAGCTTCTCCCGGTAACGGGTACCGTTTACTATATAACTTATTAACTTCTTCCCATATCATTCCTTCAAATATACCAAACCTTCCTTCACGCAAGTCATCCTCCAGAATGACACGAATAGTATGATGCTTTGCAATAAGAGAAGCGGTTTGTGCCGCACGTTGCAATGAAGAAGAATAAATCCCATGAATCGTTTCGTGCTGCAGTTGTTGTGCGAGCTCCTCGGCTTGTCGAATTCCAGTCTCGGATAATGGTGTATCGGTCCAGCCCTGCATCCGACGTTCTTCATTCCATTTTGTTGTACCATGTCGTACAATATATAGCTTTGTTTTCATAGAATTAAGTCTACAATACACATCATGATTTCTATTGGGGTACTATACCATAATACGGTAAAATTTCTTTCGCTATGTCAAAAAAAAGTGGAGCGGCTGTTTCAGAACCCCACGGAGACGACTGAGGTTCACGAAGGGTTACCAGCATAACAAATCGTGGAGCATCGGCAGGTGCAAACCCGACAAATGATGCAATTGTTTTTTCTGAATCGTAGTGTCCTTCTACTGGTATTTGTGCTGTTCCGGTTTTGCCGGCAATTCGATACCCTTTTGGTACTGCCCATTTTGCCTCACCCTGAGAAACTGCGGCAATCATCATTTCAGTTACTATCTTTGCCGTTGTGTAACTGACCAGTTGCCTTACTTTTTTGGAAGGAATGGCAATTTTACTCTCATTTTCTGAAACTATAAATTGTACGGCTCGCGGCTCCATCAATACTCCTTCCTTTGCAACTGCTGCAATGGCTCGAATCATCTGTAACGGTGTCACTGCAATTCCTTGTCCAAATGAGACAGTTGCATAGTCAATCTCACGCCACTGGTCATCCGGGCGAAGCGCTGCATAAGATTCTTCTTGCAAATCAACTCCGGTGGATTCTCCTATCCCGAGACTTTTGACAAATGAAAGAAGTTCTTGATTGCCAAGTTGTCCACCCACGTATACCATACCGACGTTTGAAGAATATTCCAGAATCTGTGTCATGGTAATGTTCCCATGATATTCATCATTCCACGTCTTTATCGTATAGTTGGCCACATGAACCGACCCATCCTCATCAAATGTATCTGTTGCTTTTATTTTTTTCCGGTCAATTGCTGCTCCCATAATAAGGGGTTTAAACGTTGATCCCGGTTCATAAGAATCTGCAATCGCGGGATTTTTATAATATTCTCCGGGAAAATCTTGAATATGTCCGGGGTCATACGAAGGGAAGGATGCTGAGGCGATGATTCCGCCTGTTTCTGGATCCATGACGATAACATTTCCTGCTTTGGCTCCGTACTTCCCCAATGCCTTTTTTAGCTTTTCCTCAACGATAAATTGTACTGTCTTATCAAGATACAAAACAAGCGAATGTCCATTTTTGCTGTTAATACGTTCGTGTTCACCTATCACTATCGGGTTTCCCATCGCATCACGTTCCTGTCGTAACGTGCCGCTTTGTCCACGAAGCTCTTTATCATAGTATCCTTCGAGTCCGAAATACCCCTGATGCTGACCGAGTTCATTTTTACCGACAAACCCGAGCAGATGCGCTGCCATGGAAGCTTCAGGATAATATCGTTTGTCATCTCGCTCAAATCCGAGACCACCGAGCTGAAGTTCTTTAATTTTTTGTACTTTCTCTTCTTCCACTTGAGATTTGAGTGGCACCCACATATCGGAAGATGCAAATCGTGCTGAAAGGGAAGCTTCCGATTCCTCAAGAATCGGCGCAAGCTTCTTTACCATCTCGTCAATATGCTTTATATTGTTTTTCTCGGCAAACACTAAATAGGCAGTTTGATTGGTTACGAGGGTAGATCCATCAGATGTTCGTATTTCACCGCGAAGAGCTGGAATCTCAAGGCGAAAAAAATGTTGCGAATCAGCATCTTCCTGAAGACGTTCATGAGAAAGCACTTGCCAGTAAAACAACCGTAACCATACGATCAAAAATCCAATCGTTAACAATACGCCAATGAGTTTGAACCGTATCATGTAATACTATTTCAGAGCAAGAGGCGGTCGTTCGAGGTAGAGATACGTAGCATCATGGAAACCCAGCGCTTCTGCTTTTTGCGATACCGTCAGAAAAGAAGAAGCTGATGCAATCTTCCGCTCAAGCTCTTCATTTTCAACCAACAGACGTGTTTTCTCTTGTTCCATCTGTTTTACTTCAATACCCTCTGTAGATAATTTGTGCGATACAATTAGTTGTAACAAACCCAATGCGACGGTTATCAGAACGGTAACACTGAAGACGATTTTTTTTCTCATAGTTTTTTCGCGATGCGAAGCTTTGCACTTCTTGCTCTTGAATTTTCTCGAATTTCTTTTGTTGAAGCAACAATTGGCTTTTTATTGATTAGGGCTAAACGCGTATCCCGCAGCGTAAACTTAACAATTCTATCCTCCAGTGAATGAAAACTGATTACCGCGATTCTTCCTTCCGGTTCTAACAAATCAATAGCCTGTTTCAATCCTTGTTTGAGTGATTCCAACTCACCATTGACTTCTATCCGAATAGCCTGAAATACTTTTGCTATTCTTCTTCGTACATCGACCCCCCCAATTTCTTTCTCAAATAATTGTCGCAACTGCCTCGATGTCGTTATCGGGCGGGACCGGACTATACTATTGGCCAGTTGTTCCGCCTTTTCCTCTTCACCATATGTACTGATAACATTCGTCAATTTTTCAACCGGATATGAGTTGACGACCTCGTGCGCCGTTAATTCGGCAGTTGTATCAAGCCGCATATCAAGCGGCTCGTCATTCTCAAAACTAAATCCTCTACCACTTGCGTCTAACTGCCAACTTGAATAGCCAAGATCAAATAGGATACCGGCAACCTGAGTAAATCCGTTTTCTATTGCGAGTTGTTTGAGATTTTTAAAGTTCCCGTACACAATGCTCGTGGTACTTCTGACTTGACGGATAGTATTGCGGTCAGCTTCGATTCCTAAAACAATTCCTCCCAGCCTCACTATCTCTTTTGCATGTCCGCCAAATCCAAACGTTGCGTCGATATATTTTTTATTTTTTTGAATGTGCAATCCTTCAGTGACTTCGTGTAATAAAACTGGTATATGCATACTCTTTATCGTATTGTTCCGCTTCTACAAATTCTCAGCATATGATTTCCACTTGTTCGTATCCCACAATTCAAAATGATCTCCCGCGCCAATGAGTGTAATGTTATTTTCTATCCCTGCGTACAGCAGCATACTATCGGGTACAACAACTCTTCCTTGACTATCGAGCGCAGCAATCATTGCGTTCATACCCATCTTACGTCGCATATTTCGAGCAGCAGCATCCGAAAAAAATGGTTTTTCCAGTTCCGGTCGTACTACTTCGTTCCACGCTTCTTCTGAGAATCCGAACACGCATGTCTCAAATCCAATGGTCAAAACGACACGTTTGCTTTTCAACTCTTCCCGAATCTTTTTGGGAAGGGCTATTCTCCCCCGTCCAACAACACTTGGTTTAAATGTACCGAGAAACATACTTTTTTCACCATTTTTCACCAACTTTACTCATAGTAAACCAAATAGCTCCTTCTGTCAATACACTGGATATAGGGTTTCGCCCTGAAACACCACCATAAAATGGTACAATAGGAAGGTGAAGAAGTTGACAGTACTCTTTGACTTTGATGGAACAGTCATTGACTCATTTGAGGAGATTGTGGCAATAGTGAATAAACTTGCACATACATTTGGCTTTGGGCCAATTGGATCAGATGAAATAGTTGCCTTCCGGAGAGAAGGCGCACGCTCATTGATACGCAAGCTTGAGATACCGTTGTTGAAAATACCTTTTGTCTTGCAGGCGGTACAAAAAGAATTAGGCACACGGATTGTCACGTGCAAACCTGTTCAGGGAATTCCCAATACGCTCAACTATCTTCATAAACACCACTCGCTTGGCATCATCACCTCAAATACGACAGAAAATGTCAGTGCCTTTCTGAAGTCGAATAAGCTCCATACGCTTTTTGATTTTGTGTATACCAGTAATTCGCTGTTTGGAAAAGCAACAACTCTTGGTACTGTTGTAAAGAAGTTGCACATCGACGTAAAAAATACCGTCTATATCGGTGATGAAATCCGGGATGTCGAAGCAGCAAAAAAAGTTGGAATCACCTCAATTGCCGTTACGTGGGGCTTTAACAATAAAGAAGGACTCCTTCGGGCAAAACCCGACTATCTCGTCACCACACCGCAGGAATTGATAGAGGTGATACATCAGATGGCGAAGTGGTAAATTTATATAGCATCAAATTCTTTTTTGAGAATTTCAACTGTCCCGTCCGATGTGTGCAGCTTTACGAAAATCTTAAAATTCTTCACTCCTTTATCATGGGTACACTTACCGCCGGTAGAACACGTACCCAGGGTAATCTCACGGGTAAATGAATCTTGTCCAGCGCTCATTGCAATAGGCTTCCCGCCTGAGAGAGCGCCTTTTGGACCTTTATCGGTATCATAATGAAGCTCATACTCAATTCCCGTAAATCGTCCGTCAAGACCTGATAGTGTCAGAGACATTTGCGTATTGGTAGCGTTAGGTTTTAATATCACGTCCACTCCAGTTACGTCTTTATAGACGGGAGCTTGCGTTGGACTGACTCGTGCCGGTATATCTACCCCCCCTTCTCTCGGAGCACCAAACATACGAATACCCACCACTCCTCCTACCAACACTACTATCATCACCGCCACTATGATAGCCAGTTGATTATTCTTCATATAATCGCTTCGTCAACAACCTTCGTTCAGCAATCTGTTCGATATATTCATCCAATTCGAGATGAAGATGCTGCTCTTCTGCAAGAAAACCAAGTTGTGAAAGTATCTGGTATTGAACATCACCTGGCTGAACCACCCTACCCTCGTCTAATTCTCTAAAATACGTAAGTACTGTTGCGAATACCTCAGGTGTTTCCTGATGATCTCTGGTGAGAAATTGAACAAGCTCACTTACCTGATAGGCTTTTGCGATGGTAGGCAACTGTTTCCTCATACCAGAAAAAGTGTGTAAAATCATTACTTCTGTTGCTATATCAAGGAATTTTCCCCGATGAAGCACTACTTCTACATGATTAAAAAGTTCCATACTCGGACCCCTGCGGCTGGAAATTCTTCGTATACCTTTAGCCAAAATGTCGAGTTTCCCACACTCTCTGGTAAATAAGGTAATAATTTTATCACCCTCTCCGAAATTGCGACGTTTAATAATAATACCTTCAACTTTATAGTTGTTCATATTCGTGTAACCTGTAACATATTACGTATAACATATAAGACAAGAACAAATATCCTGCTGTATGAATGTTACACGTTATACGTTCTACGTTACAAGATTATATTTTATACTCCACTTCCCGATCGGTCGTCAAGTTGAACTTGTCAACTTCCCGGTCATTGATGACTATCGTATACTCATGTCCTCCCGTACCCGGTTGTTTTTGAATTAACATAGTATACCGATTTGCTTCCGCTTTAAAGGGTAATTCGTATTTGAGCTCCACATGTGCTGCTCCCAGGGGACGAACAGTTAAAAATCCTTCAAATACTGTTTTTTCCAATTCTTCTTTGGTTGTTGGTTGTATACCCTCTTCGTCAGCTCCGGTTGTCGAGATGAGTTTACTTCCTTTTGGTACATACACTCGCAACCAGTTACGAAGCAGACCATTCAAACATAAACCGCCTTCAAGACTACAATTTGATGGTTGAGACGGATTTTTATAATCTATAGCTATGGTTTTTGTGATCGTTCCATCTTTTCCTATCTCGATTTTTTGCGTCACATAGTGCTTGGTGTACATATTGGACTTGGCCCCCGCAAAATTGACATCGCTAATATGAAGATAGTCCCGCTCGTATGGAAGGATTCTGCCGGCGAAATTGAGCGATTCTATAGCCTGTTGTGCTTTCTCATCATGCATATAAGCTAAAATATGTTTCTCGTTTACCTGCTGGAAAAACATCTGGGTAAGCGAACCCCAGTACTGGCTCGGTGATACGCCGAGTGCTTTCTGCATCAGAGATACCATAAGACGTCCTAAAATATCTTTCCGGTCTTCCCGTATGTATCCCACCGCCTGATCTGCAAATTCCTCAAGTTCATATACCACTTGTGGACACCCGTCACAACGCTCATCTGGTGTGATGGTAAATTTTGTTCCATATTCCGGAATGAAGACTTCTCCATCGAGTACCCGCATCGCCTCAACCAACACATACGTATCGACGGCGATGATCCCATCGTACTGCTCTGGATCGGATACATTTTTCATAAGTTCATCAAAGGTACGCATACTTTCATAAAAATCAGGTGAAAGGTTGCTATC
>JACQMD010000067.1 GCA_016203755.1 Candidatus Roizmanbacteria bacterium | reverse complement strand
ATCCATCCCGTAATCTATATGCCTGGACTATCGCAACTGGACAGTTACGAATATGTCCGGGAACATCGTAGCGAAATTCAACAGATGCCTGATCGTAATACGGTCCATCTTCCATAGAGTCTGTATCTTATCATATCGGTAAACCTTCAGATTTTGCAACAAATAACTGACGAATATCCTTGATTCCGTCTTCCGGGTGACGAGTAACCAACTGGTGCCATGGTGATGTTGGATCAGTTAAACTCTGGAGTGTCATTTTTCCCGGCATGCAATATTGCAGTAACACAAGAAGTGATTCGCGTCCGCGATCTTCCAATGTATCATATGCTGCCTTTATTTCGCTCGCCGTAATAGCATCTGTTACAGCAAGACCAATACGCTTGAGAGTCTTTTCAGATGAAAAATCACGCTTATCAAGAGTCAACTCCCGATGCATCCCTGTGATCAAGGATACTTCCCCCCATTCAGACCGCCAGCCCGCCATCTCCGGGAATAGTTTCTTTTCGCACAAATCCACCCGTCTCAACAACAGAGCGGATACGCTCATAAGCTATCTGGTGTGAAATAGCTTCGTCAGAAGTTGCTCTTGTCTCAGCTCGACTCATGTATCCTGTATTATAAATGTTTGAGATAATGCGTAAAACACATGGTATACTCATTCACATGAAAAAGCTCCTCTGTATTTTTGCCCATCCTGACGATGAGAGTTTTGGTCCCGGCGGAACGCTTGCGCTTTGGGCAAAACAAGGAGTAGATATTTATCTGCTTTGTGCAACAAAAGGAGAATTGGGAAACAACGGAACAGGGCGTAAAACTGAGGAAATCCGCGAGGAAGAATTACATGCTGCAGCAAAGATTCTCGGAATCGGCAAAGTAGAATTCCTTGGATATTTTGACGGCAAAATTTGTAATCATGAAGTCGTTCGACTCCAGAAAGAACTGATGAAACAAATCAACAAAATCAAACCCGACGCGCTCATGACATTTGATTTAAACGGAGCATCAGGACATATTGATCATGTTTCAGTTGCTTCCGCGACCACGTATGCATTTCATAAAACAAGTTCGCCAAAAGAGCTATATTACTTCACGTATCTGAAATCTTATACTGATCAGGTTGCTGATTATTTCATCCATTTCCCCGAAGGAAAAAAATCGGAAGCAGTAGATGAAATAGTCAATATTGAAGATGTATGGGAGAAAAAGTTAGCAGCCATGCATGCGCATCAGTCTCAAATACAAGACGTGAAACAGATTTTGAAGATTTTAAACAATCTTCCCAAAGAGGAGTGTTTTCTGGTGAGGAGAAAGTAAAGTTTACCAGTGTCAATAGTCTATTTCTTGCAGAAGTCTTCTTTGTAGTGAGGCTCGTTTTTCAGGAGGCATCCGGTCAAAGTAACCTCTTAAATAATCAGATCCGGTAAAAACAAAGTTATTTTCACCATTCATTAATTGCTCTACTTCAACATCGTTCTCCTCCGCAAGCGCAAACCATATCTCCTCATCAAGAGCAAGGAGAGTATTAAGACGATCCGTATCCATTTTTCCCGCTTCTATGGTTGACAGGTACCGGTTGAGTGTTGAAAAAGATATTCTTGCTACTGTTTCGAGGAACAGGTTACTATCTTGTATACGATCTTCTGAAAGCATATCGAGCACAAATTGTTCCATCCTGTGTTGGACAGGAACAGAGATTTTATCCGGAAAATCCGCGCGTTCTATAAGTCGCAATGCGTCAGCATATGTGGTAACTGAAACACTTGATTGGAGATCTTCGTACATAGGGAAGAAAGGTAATAGAAATTCTTCTTCCGTGTCTCGTATTTCACTATCCTTCTGCAGTATTTGATAGTATGTTGCATAGAGTTCTAAAGGTGTCAACCGGGTGAGTGCTGGAGTGTATTCGTTACTCATATAGCGTTCAAATGCTGTTTGATCTGCTTCATGTTCTACTCCTAGCTCATCCAATCTTACACCGGCAAGCTCACTGAGCTGCACATATTTTTCTAACACCTCGGATGCTTTTTCATGGGCGTTTTGCAGCTCTTCTGTTGTTATCGACGTTACCTCTGCTTTCTTTTGAGGCAGTGGTGAAAGAACTTCACCTTTATACTGTAATAACTGCTCATCGGAAATAGCAAACACAATCCCACGCGCAAGATTGTCAATCGTTACCTGTCCAGCACCAAGCGCAAGATTCATGTTCTCCAAAATATTGTCGGTATAAACCATCACGTGTCCTTCCGGAAGATTTAGCTGCTGTGCTAAATCTGCCATTGCAGTTTTAAGTTTCTGTTGACTTATTTGCCAATCACCCTTGTTCCACAAATCTGCAAGTGCCGCAATATCCTGTGGTTCAATGGCAACACCCGGTCTCTGGTAGAACGCAAGATGTACCAGGAAGTTCCCGAACACCATGTTGTATTTAATCCATTTGGCATCCTGCTCACTCTCATGATGGATAACGAGCGGATCTAACGAGCGTACAATCTCCTGGACCTGTTCACCAAGTGGCGGTTCCTCAAAAAGAGCATGATGGAGAGATGCGATACTTTTTTTTCTTTCTTGTAACTCGGCAAGAAGCTGTTCATGCGTGGTAAAGTCTCGATCGTAAGGAGAAACGCTGGACGTGAAGACTTCCTCACCTACTGTAGCATATTCTAATGATCTCCCCTCTCCTCCAATCTCGTACAGTTGGTCAACAATAGACTGCCGCACGCGAAATCCCTGTTCAAAATACCGGCTGACGTGTTCACAGGGACCAATCCACACTTTTCCCCGCTGCTGTACCCCTCGCATCACACAATCGCGTACTATCTCACCAACTTCTTCCACATGATCTTTATTTTGAGGGTCGAGCTCTTTTTTCTGAAAAACTGCCCCGAACAATGTAACCAGTTCACGTTCTTGATCGGAGGTGAAACGACCAATGACTTCAGAGCTTAACGGTTGCCGCCGGGATTGATCTGCATCAGGAGGCATAGGAGTTTTTTTATATGTCTTCGTCTTGTTCTTCTCTAAGCGACTGGATTCTTAACAGAGTACTGCGCAACTCATCATTACTAAACTCATACGCGCATTCAATCAATACATTCAATATTGCAGGGTCTCCCTCAAGTATCGCTTGCAGTCCAAACTTATCCAGTTCATCAAGCGCATCTAGTGCGCTTGCGCGTTCTTCAAAATCAGGAGAAGTCAGCCGTTCAGCAAGATTTTGAAGCAACATTCCTTCAAACGTAAAATCATTTCTTTCCTCATCTTCACGCTCAGTCGCCCTAGCCAACGTATCAAATGCCTCCTCTTTTTCTCCTTCGCTATGCTCACCAAATCCTTTAGCTAACTGTCGGGTAGACATCTTTTGCCCTTTTGTTTTCGGTTCACTCGTTGCTGGTGTGTCTTGTATCATTTGCAGTGCACTCGTTAACGGATCTTGTTCTTCTTCTTGCTCTGCTCTCATGGTGTTAATCACGCGTATCAGGCGAGGAGCTGTCAACGCTGCAATTGCATCAGGAGTGTAAGGCACAAGTCCTGTTCTTTCCTGTCTTTGGACAAGCGCTTCAACATCGGCGGGATCTGCTCTATTTACCGAAAGGGCATACTCTTCTGGATATTCCTCTTGAAGTGCTTCTGTTTGACTTACTAAATCAGTGTACCCCGCTGCGGCAAGCCATGCATTCGCTTCCTTCTCAAGATCTGATGAACCGACTCCATGTAGTTTCTTAAGTTCCTGCTCCCGCTCTGCATCCACTTCCGCCGCAAGACGGGCTGCTTCTATTTCTGCCGGATCAACTGATGACATTTCTGACATAGATGTTTTGAAAGTAGTTAGCGATATAGTATCACAATATTGCAAAAATGCAAAAAAACGACATTGCGAATATATTAACAAGCCGCCACAGTTTTCCGAAAGAGGAATGTTTTTGGTCAGAAGAAAGTACGAAGACACTCTCTTGAAAACTAATTGCACATCAAACTCTATCTGATATTAGTATATATCGAAATATCGATATTTCGATATGATTGGTCACTAACAGATTTAGAGTGCACGTTTATTGCGGACTATCTGTCGTCTCTGCCAAGTTTCAGATCTGGCCTTTCGCCAATCAGTATGAGGTCGAGGAATAGTTATCCGTTCTATGACTTCCTCAATCGTATCAAGAAACGCTTCTGTTTTTTCTTGACGAATGAGACGATCTATTGCTCTCTGATAACCAACCCCGCCGGACTCCAACCAGCTATGAACCGCAACAACTGTTGATGTAGATACTTTCAGTACATCTCGAATATAAGCATAGTTTGCACCTTTTACGAGTAACACTGCAATGGCAAGCCGTTTAGCAAGCATCGTTTGCTCACTTTTGGACAATAAGTCACAGAGAAACTCCTGGACGCTTTCAGATGTCTTCAAATCAGCAAGTGTTTGATAAAAAACTTCATACATCCGCTCCTCAAGCTGTTTGTCCATGGGATATTTTGAAAGTTGCGCCATTTTTTACCCACCTCCTCTCCCGTAAAACTCCATATATCGAATAATCGATTTTTCGATATAATTATTACTCTATAGCTGGTTGCATAGTTTGTCAACTGATACAGAATCTATTTGTATAATTTTCACTGATCGATAACCCGCCCATGGTATCATGTACTCTATGAAGCAAGACGAGGAGATAAAAGAGGAGAAAAAGTCAGTGTTTCCAGTTCGACGAATCGTGTTGTTTCTCGGTTGCGTCATAATCGGATTTGTTGTGCTTTGTGTAATTTTAGCAAATCAATACCTTTCGGCTTTTTCCGTGTCTTCTGGTCTATCGTTTAATCAATTATGGGCTCTCGTAACTACCACACGAAATCAACAGGATCATTTCAACAATAAAAAACTGACATTTCTCATTTTAGGTCTTGATAAACGAAATGATGAATTTGAAAAAACACTGCTCACTGATACAATTATCCTTGCATCACTCAATACAGACAGCGGTCAATTAACCATGATCCCCATCCCGCGGGATCTCTGGATTCCGGAACTTCATACCAAAGTGAATGCACTCTATTTTTACGGTGAAGATCGGGCGGGAACAACGGGACCGGTGTTTACCGCCGGGGAAATTTCCCGCATCACGGGGGTTCCGATTGATTATTATGTAGTCCTCAACTATCAACAGTTACCGGAACTCATTGATGCGGTCAATGGCATAGAAGTCACCGTTGAACAAAGCTTTACAGACGATCAGTTTCCCAATCCACGCTATATACAGGAAGCGTCAGAAAGTGGCGAGCCGATTTACATCTCGGTTTCCTTTCATGCCGGAAAACAGTGGATGAGCGGAGAACGGGCACTCAACTACGTTCGTTCACGTCATAGTGAAAGCGAAGAAGGATCAGATCTTGCCCGATCTAGAAGACAAACAGCTGTTGTACAGGCACTTCTTTCCCGGCTCAAACAACGTGAAACGCTTCTCTCTCCTGATACGCTTGGCAATGTCTATCAGTTCTGGCGTAACCGGATAGAAACAAATCTTGCCGACGCTGAAGCAGGAACACTTGGACTGGTCACATACAATAAACAACTTTCATTCTCCTCAGTTGCCATCCCGACCGTATCTTCTCAAAACCAGCCTGCACTGTTACTGCATCCGCCAACCGCCACATACGGACAGTGGGTGTGGGAACCGCGTGATAAAAGCTGGGAAGAGTTACAAACGTTTATACAAAATAATCTGTAAATGGTAAATACTGAGGGATATTATAATCGGGACAATCTATATTGTGGATTTCGTACATACCGTTTCTTGTATCTTTTCCTTCCGCAGCATTTCTTATTCAGGTGAAAAATACGTTATATTTTGAAACAGTATCAAGACACTGTTCGTTGGTTACGAATGCTTCCTGATTTTGCGTACAATAGTGATCGTTATCTAGAGTCTTGTTTCGACGTGCGCCAACTTCCACCTTTGACATGATCAATAATTTCTCCCTGATTTACAAAATACTCAAGATCAATAGTCCGATACCTCCAAGGATTCCAATGGCGGTCACTGCCGGATTTCCGGCAACCGGACGCGTTGGAAGTGGCGTATTGGTAGGATAAATAACCGGAGGTTGCGTCGGTTGAGGAGGCTGTGTCGGGATTGGCGTTGCCGTCGGAGCCGGTGTATAGGTAGGCTGTCCCGGAGGAGCAGTTGGTTGCGGTGTTGCGCTGGGTACCGGCGTTGCGCTCGGCGTAACACCGGGTGGCAGTGTCGGTGTTGCGGTTGGTTGCGGTGTTGCGCTGGGAACAATTGACGTAGGGGTTGCAGTTGGTTGCGGGCAGGTGCCGGTTGCGGCATTGTACCCTTGCGGATTGTCTGCAATCCCAAACGAGATGCCTCCCGGCCACCTGTTGGGCGGAGGCGGGTTGGTGTATTGAGATCGCACGTTGTAACATTCGGTTGGGTCATCAGAGACATGGACTGCTACATTCTCAACATCAATTTGGGCAATCTCGCAGGGGTTGACGGTCATCGAAAATGTTCGCGTCTCTCCCGGTTGGATGTGCACATCAATTTCCGATGCCGCCTGATCCCACACTCCCACATCACAGTTCGGATTGGTTGCCGGATTACAATTACTATCACAGTAGTAATACCCCTTTTGTATACGATTTGGTTTATAGGTACAGCGAAACACCCGCGAATCAACCGGTACTTCCTGGGTAGTATTGTTGGTAACGGAAATCGTAGTACTTGCATAGGGATCAGTTCCGGCGTCGCATACCAATTGTCCGTCTCCTGCTCCTGCTGCCTGCTTTGCAATATTCTGTCGCTGTCGAACCGCAATTACGAGCGCGCCCAGTCCTATGACAAGAACCGTTATAGCAATCAATGAATAAAGTTGTTTTCGCGGGAGGCTTCGTAGTGCCAGTATTTTCTGAAAAAGATATTCTCTCACTGCCTGAATTCTTTCCATAGAATTCATTATAGCGTACATTGTGATAAATGTGGAGTTAAATACTAAATGATGTTGTTAAAATGGCTCAAAATGAATTTTATCTTCAGGGACTTGATTTTCACGAAGATACGCAACCACTCCTTCGACCATCCTGGTGCCTCCACAGACATAAAACCGGCTCGCGGGATTTTTCAGCAACTGTTTATCCATACATGCCTGTACATACCCGCCGCATCCGTTCCATTCGGGATTGGGCTGGGAAAGAGTCAGAAGAAAATGAAAGTTCGGTACTTGTGTCTCCAGCAATTCAAAATAGTCCCGCCAGAATATATCCTGTTCGTAGCGAAAACTTTGATAGAGAAAGATGTTCCGTTTTGCAAAATCATTTGTTTGGTTTTGTTGTTCGATGACATAATCAATCATAGCCCGAAACGGTGCAATACCAGTGCTTGCTGCAAGAAAAATAATATTTCCTTCCTCCGATACCAGAGTAAATTTTCCCATTGGTCCCACACACGTTATAGTTTGTCCAGCTTCCAGTTTCATAAAATACTGGCTGCCGGGGCCTCCCGGGGCAACATCAACCAAAAGTTCAATCTGATCCGTGTGAGACGGTGAGGAAGCAATTGAATACTGTCTGGTCACTCCAGGGGCAACATCGATATTGATAAACTGACCAGGCTGAAATGTCATTTGCGAAGCATTCTGCCACTGACAAACCAGCCGATACACTTTTGCCGAAAGTTGTTCTTTTGCGGTGACGAGAGCTGTGTAATGAGAAGGTTTTTGTTGTTGCTCCATACATTAACTAACCTAAAAGATTCAAAGTCTCAACGAATCACAAAGCTCAAAGATGCAAAGAACTCAACGCCTCAAATGAAGCTCAAAGGATTAAAGTATTAAAACGTTTTGAATCTTTGAACTTTGAATTTTGTTTTGCATATTGAGTCTTTGCTTATTTGAACTTTACTGTTCCTCCAGCCACTTCTCAACCTCCAGCGCTGCTTCACATCCATAGGCAGCTGCAGTCACTGCCTGTTTATACTGATGGTCATGCACATCTCCCGCCACAAACACGCCGGGAACGTTTGTTGTTGAACGGTAGTGAATCAACCCTTCAGGTGTTTTCTGCGGAATTCTTTTAACAAATCCTTTTTCATCTGTTGTGAGTTTTCCTTAGAATATATTTGAATTGGGCGTATGACCAATCGCCACAAAGATGCCGTCAACGGGCATTTCAAATGTTATTGAATCATCTTGTTCCTTCAGAACTTTATAGTTTTGACTTTTGAGTTGTAACTTTTCAGCCAGAGGCTTGAGCCAAAGGCTCATCCGCCTATGGTGGAGATCCGCCTTTGGCGGAGAGTTTTGACT
>JACQMD010000066.1 GCA_016203755.1 Candidatus Roizmanbacteria bacterium | reverse complement strand
GTACAGAATTGGATTCGCATGCTTGGTATCCACATTTCTCATAAAAGGGAGCAACTTTTAAATTTTGGAGATCTACCCATAGATTTATCCTTGTTGCCTCTAACTTCTTGAAAGCTTTTTCCGCTTTTAGCAACAATGCTTTTCCTATTCCTCGTTTTTGCCATTTTTCATGAACAGCTAAATGATGAATCCATGCTCTGCGACCATTAAATATTCCGAAGATTGAACCAATAATCTCTTCGCCATCTACCACAACAAAACAGGAAGAAGGATTAAGTAAAAGCATTTTCTTTGCTTCGAGTATCTCTTTTTTTGGGTTCTCAATTGATAGGTTAGCTTTTCCCCAAAGCTCTAATAATCGAGATATGTCTTTCATTTTCATTTTTTGTATTTTCATAATTTCCTTTCTTTCCAACAAAAAAACCTCGTCTCTAATCCTAAGTGGTTACTTAGAATCAGGGACGAGGTTATGTCTCGCGGTGCCACCCTGTTTTGATGCGCCGTTTTACGCCTGGCTCGCATCACACTTCATTTCTTCTTTCTGCTCCGGAGCTCGTTCAATTTGTTTGTTATTACAACCTTCCAGCTGGTGTTGCTTGCTTTTAATAACTGCTCAAATTTACTATTCTCCTTCAACGCAGAATATATAGTATACACCTATTGTCAAACTTACTCGATGATTTCCTCTCCTTCAAAAATAATATCCGGGGAGCCGCCGGAGGATGAGCCGGATGATGCGGGGACAGACGCTTCTTCGGGAAGAGCAAACGCAAACGTATTGAGGATTGTCCGGTAGACTTTTTCCCAATATGCTGGCTCGTTACCAAGGTCAATGTCAAATGTGTAGAGCACTTGCTGGCCCACCGCAACAGCTGAAATACTACTGGGTCTTGTAAACTCCAACGCCTCAAGATCAGCAAACTTGACTGTTTTCATAACAGCACCTTTTGTCGCTTCTTTATTGTCTTTGAGCAAAGCAGCATTATCTTTCAGTTTTGTATCAGCAACTTTTATTCTGATATCTCCCTCAATGTTCCGTGAAGAAAGTGTCGATGTGAGGGTAAGATTGGCATATGAGGTCTTATCGAGCTTTCCTTCAGTCACCGTAATGTCTTTTGGATGCTGAAACTCAAATCCAGATTCATTTTGATAGGTGGTTAGCTCCTCCATTGGAGCAAATGGCGTCGGAGTAACCGGAGTGGAGGTTGGTACGGAAACTACCACCTCTTTGGTCTCTTTCGGAGACATGAGAATAATTGCACCAATAACTCCTCCAGCGATTAATAATCCCACAATGATTAAAACTACCTTACTATTCATAGATCAGTATCGTCAGTATATACACCTCTCCACTCAAAATGCAAGAGGATATACTCATTTTTTCATCTCTTGAAATGACCCATTTGCTGTGGTACTCTCATACTATGATACGTAAATCCATTATATTTCTATCTATATTACTTCTATTTATACTGACCCTACAACCGGCGGTAGCTGCGGTACGACTTTTACCTCGTTTCAAAAGCGGGGCAAAACCCGCAACGTCTATTTCTACGCGTTCATCCAACAGTGTGATTGTCTCTCCGGGATTTATGCCGGGTCGGGCAGGATTGCGCGTATCATTTAGCAGCATCCAGAATGCGAAGAAAATCTCCTATATTCTCTCATACGAGACCAATGGAAAGACAGAAGGCATAACCGGAAGCATAACACCTGCTGATGGCACGAGCACCACTCGGGATATGCTGTTCGGAACATGCTCAAGTGGAACATGTGTCAAACACATGGGGATAAAAAATGCCCAGCTCACGGTAACCACCGACCTTACCTCGGGCAAAAAATCCATACGGAAGTATAAGATACGGGTGTAAAAAATTATAATCTTCTTCTACTTATCCCGCTCATAATTTTGTTATGAATCTGCAAGGTGACAGGTTTGAATTTACAGACGACCATTGTCAAACTACCAACCCATTTAAGTTGTGTCCATTGTGATAAATTACTGAGATGAAGAGGAAGTTGCCTCAACTGTCGGCGAGGTGTCAAGCGGCTGGTAGACAAATGTCCTCGTGAGATTTTTTTCATCTCCCGATGCGATACTTTTGACGCGAAGTTCAAATACTTTCTCGCCCGGTGGCATATTGTAGAGGGCAATTGAGCGATCGTTGTAGTCTGACCAGCGGCCGTTGTTTATTCGATACGACCACACAACAGCACAGTACTCTCCCGTCACGTAGGAAATCATTATTTCAACAGGATTATCGGAGACGATTTCTCCTTCCTGCGGTGATGTGATATCTACCGGACCTACCGCTTTTTTACATACTACCGGCTGGGTGGATGGCGTTGGTGACACTTGAGAACTAATCGTGGGTGTTACTGATCGTGTCGGCTCCGGCTTGCTCACCTCAATAGGAATATAGGTGACATGCTCAATCTCAGCAGTAACCGTGGGAGTTGGAGATTCTCCTTTGTTATTCTCCAGGTTACTGATGTTATTAATAAGTACCGTAAGAAGCACGGGTATGCTCAAAAAAGCAGTAACCACTTCAAAATACTTCTTCTTATCCGGCAGGTCGCGATACCAATCTTGTATTTTTTCCAATGGATTCATAGAATTACTTTCTATTGGGGAATTTGAGACCCTATTGTACCTCTTCGCTTCTAAATTGCAAGTGGCAAGCCATCCCCCTCCTCTGTTTTACCGACTGATCAATTACTATTGATTCTGCAAATGTTTCTTGAAAAACGCGATATCGCGCATAACTACCGTATCCCACGACCTTTGCGCAAAATTATGATCGTCTCCGGGATACGTGTAGTAGGTGACGTCTTTCTCAAGACCAGTTAATGCGTTATTGAGTTCGCTTGACCATGCAATCGAAACTGCTTCATCAGCGCTTCCCTGGTGAAGGATAATAGGGGCATCAATCCAGTCAAAATAATTGGTGAGCGAATACAATTCTACGTCATCGGTTTCCTCAAACTCGGCAACGACACGTCGGAGCATTTTGCCATGATCCTCGTATTCATCCGTATAATACAGTATGGAATACGGAAATGGTTTTGATACCGGTGCCCAGAGTGTTGTTGGGTAGGATGTACCGGTAACCTCGAGTGTAACAAGCGCGATATGTCCTCCATTACTGTGTCCCCAAATACCAACGTTTTTTTCATCAGCGGTTATTCCAGAAAGACCTACATCGTGTAATCCACTGGTAATCTTCGCAACTGATGCAAGAAGCGTGAGCGCCGTCGTATAGGTTTGAAACCGCTCCTCAAGTACTATCGCTGAAGGCATATCCGATCCTCCGTATCCCAAAAAATCAGGAGCGAGCGTAATAAATCCATTCTTTGCCAAAACATCTCCCGCGTGCCGTGTGCCGACCCCCGGCGTATAGGATTCCCGATCTACATATCCCCGAAACATAATAATTATTGGATAGCTTCCATTGTTGACTGGAATAGTTACGCGTCCGGTCACTTTCTTGTCAAACACGGTATAGTGAAACAGGTATGAGGTAAAATCAGCTTCTTCCTTTTCTAAATCATCAAAGACAATCTCACTTTCCGCAAATGTGGTCTTTTGTAACTGTTCGAAACGGTATTTTTCAAAAAGTGAAGGCGTTGGAGTAGGAGACACAGATGGTTGTAATTGAATAATGACCGGGACCCTTCGATGAGTCCTCGATGTGAGAAATCCATACATTATCCCACTACCTACAAGTACTCCGGTAACAGCCAGAAGACCACTTGCCCACTTCATGTACCAGGAAGTATACCTTATTTTTTCTTGCCGGCTGAACTGCAGTATTTACAATCAGTCTGGTGTGTTGCGAGAATATAAACAGCTCCCGCACCAACGAGAATATAGACAAGTTTCATAAGTACCGGCATAGACCCAAGAAGCATTTCGACGAGATTGAAATTCAACAGTCCTACCAGTCCCCAGTTGAGTGCTCCGATCATTGCAAGCAGGAATGCTACCATGTGCAATTCTTTCGTGCTTTTCATGAATATCACCCCCTCTCGTATGCAAATTGTGGGCAGGCATAGTACTCTCTTTTTCATCATACCAGAAAAAAAATAGAAGATGCAAGGAGGAAAGTAAAAAAGATCAAGTGATCAATAGCATAAAATAATAATGAAACACATCAAGAAGATTGTTTTATTGCTGAATTGTTGATTTGATGAATTGACTGGTCGATTTTGCCGTATGAAAGCCCAAATGAAAGGATTTGGTCGTATATAAGCTCTATTTTAGGGATAGCAGACCACAATAGTAAGTGCCAATTATTATTTGATGGCAGGAAAAGATTGTCATAATTGTATTATCGATTATGGTATGGTGCATTAATAAGCCCGCACTTCTTGTACTTATACACTTTTCCCGTCTGGGGATTAATCGCGCCACACGGACACGGGTCATTACGACCAACTTTTTGTTGACCTTTTTCCGGTTTGCTCGCCACACGGACGGACAAGGGCTGATCCAGATTGTGTTCACCTGACTGGTACTCTGCCCGCCGTGCAGCCTCCTGTAAGGCCGTCTTTTGCGCTTCCCGATCAACAACTCGTAGTTGTACACGTACAATACGATCGATTGCTTCCCGATCAATATTCGTTACTAATCGCTCAAACAGTGTGTATGCTTCTTTTTTGTATTCAACGAGCGGATCACGCTGGGCATACCCGCGAAGTCCAATCCCTTGCCGAAGATCCTCAAGAATAGTCAAGTGTTCCATCCAATAATTATCAATAACTTCCAAAAATACCCAGCGGGTAATCTGTGGAAGCATCTCTTTTCCCACTTCTTTTTCCTTATTCTCAAACTCTTCATCAGTCATACCACGCTTCAAAAGCAGTTGTTTCAAATCTGTATCGGACCGCAGTACTTTCTCACGAAGAGAATAAATAAGCTCGCGGTGTTTATTGAGCACATCATCATACTCAACCAGGTGTTTGCGTGAATCAAAGTGAAACCCTTCTACTTTTACCTGCGCCTGCTCAATAGCACGAGACACCATCCCGTGCTCAAGCGGGACGTCTTCCGGAAGGTTGAACCGGGTCATAAGAGATGCAATCTGAGCTCCGCCAAAAATCCGCATGAGCTCGTCTTCAAGCGAGATAAAAAATCGGCTCTTCCCGGGGTCCCCTTGTCGTCCGGAGCGCCCGCGGAGCTGATTGTCAATGCGCCGTGATTCGTGCCGTTCAGTACCAATCACATACAACCCGTCAAGCCGTACCACTGCTTCATGTTTTTTCTTCCACTCCGCATGCAATGTAGCATATTCTTTTTTATCCTGAATAATATATTTGTTTGGCGGAGCACCGCCAAGAATGATATCGACTCCCCGCCCTGCCATGTTGGTGGCTACTGTTACTGCACCTTTTTTTCCCGCATCTGCTATAATCTGTGCTTCCTGTTCATGGTTCTTGGCGTTCAGAAGACTGTGTTTTATCCCGCGGCGCGTGAGATACGCTCCGACAATTTCGTTCTGCTCAATAGAAGTGGTACCAATCAAAATCGGCTGACCGGCTTGATGAATCTTCCCGACCTCATCGGCGAGCGCTTTATATTTTGATTCCATCGTTTTATAAATCAGATCGGGATGATCCTGCCGAATGACCTTCCGGTGCGTTGGAATGGCAACAACATTGAGATTGTAAATTTTTTTAAATTCCTCGGCCTCAGTTGCAGCAGTTCCCGTCATACCGGCCAATTTCTTATACATCCGGAAGTAATTTTGCAGTGAAATGGTGGCCAGTGTTTTTGATTCCTGTTTAATCGATACTCCCTCTTTTGCTTCAATAGCTTGATGCAACCCTTCTGAAAACCGACGGCCTTTCAAAAGACGTCCGGTAAATTCATCAACAATCACCACTTCGCCGTTTTGCACAATGTAATCCTTGTCTTTTTTAAACAAACTCTCCGCCTTCAATGCTGCTTCAATATGATGAAGTGTCTGAAAATCTTCTTCGTAAATATTGGTTCTGTTAAGCATCTGTTCAACCCGCTCAATGCCCTTTTCAGTTAAATTTACGGTGCGCATCTTCTCATCCAAATCATAATCTTTGGGGTCGAGTTGCTTGATGAGTTTCGCGTATTCATAGTATTTTGTGGTTGCCTCCATGTCGGGAGCTGAGATAATGTGTGGAGTCCGCGCCTCATCAATTAGCACCGAATCAACCTCATCAACAATTGCGAAGTGGTGCACGCCTTGTGCCCGCTGGGAGAGATCTGAAACCATGTTGTCACGAAGATAATCAAACCCAAATTCGCTGTTTATTCCATAGGTGATATCCGCCTGATATGCTTCTTTTCTTGTAATAGGGCGCAAAAACTTTATACGCCAGTCAGTTGCATTTTTATCTTCATAGCTCGGATCGTAAATAAATGATTCATCATGAATAATTGCCGAAACAGAAACACCAAGCAAATGACAAATAGGACCCATCCAGCCGGCTCCCACGCGTGCTAAGTAATCGTTGACCGTCACCAGGTGAACGCCATATCCGGTTAATGCGTTTAAATAAAGTGGCAACGAGGCAGATAACGTCTTCCCTTCACCCGTTTTCTGCTCGGCAACATTTCCCTGATGCAACACAATTGCGGCAAGTAATTGTACGTCGTATGGACGCTCTCCAATTGACCGACGTGCTGCTTCTCGAGCTAACGCATACGCTTCTGGAAGAATTTCATCAAGCGTTTCACCTTTTTCAAGCCGTTTCTTAAACTCTTCTGTTTTTTTGGGAAAATCGCGATCGTTGAGCTTGCGAACAGTATCCTCAAGCTCATTAATCGTTACAATCAAATGCTCGAGTTTTTTTACTTCCCGTGCATTCGTATCAAAGAGATTGGATAGAAATGAGAACATAGTGGATATTGTACCACGAAAAAACCGATACTAATTTACGAATCGATACGAATGTTACGAATAATAACAATTCGTGTCATTCGTATGTTATTCGTATTATTGGTGTCGCTGTTGACAAATAAACACCTGATTCACAAGCGGCCTCACATTTGTTACAGAAGGAAATACACGGTTCAGATGTTTTGTAAATGATGCAAGTTCTTTCTCTCTTCCTTTCCCTCGTAAATGGTTAATCATCACCCTACCATCTTTCGCAAGCACCCGTTTCAAATTATTCAAAAACGGATCACTTTTGAGTTTCTTGGGAATTTCCTCACCTACATACAAATCAACTACAATAAGATCAAATCTATTAAAATGATTTAAATCATTTTCATTTTTGACGTATTCGAATGCGTCAGTTTGAATAATTATCAGATTTTTATATTTTCCTAATTGAAAGTATTTCTTACCAACATCAATAATAACCGGATCGATTTCGACTCCTATGATTATTGCGTTTGGAAAATACCTATTAATGACTTTTACTGCCGAGCCGCCCCCAAGACCGAGAATTAATATATTTCGTACTTTGTATTTCGTATTTTGTATATGCTGAAGCGCAGATTTCCAAATTAACTCTACTAAATCTCCCGATTGCTGGAGTCCTCCCACAACGAGTTCCCGTTTACCGAACTGCTCGATTACTGAAATCAATCCATTAACAGGAGATTGTGTCTGGTAAAGCGTAGAG
>JACQMD010000080.1 GCA_016203755.1 Candidatus Roizmanbacteria bacterium | reverse complement strand
CGTTTTTTTTCCTTTTGCATTTTTACTTTTTAGTTTCTTTATATTTTCCCTTCCCTTCAACATCCACTTCAAACCCTTTGTCCATGGAATTGGCGTGGTAGCGGGGTGGGAAATTGCCGATAGACTGCATCTGCGGCAGGCGCTTGAGAAATTGCAACCCCAAGTGACACCAATTCCCTCGGATAATGGAGCGCTTACGGTGCTTCGGGTCGGACCGTTTCTGTTAGAAAAAGGAAACAGCCTCCGATCGCCCTTCTGGATGCTTCTGGTGTTGTGGGGATTTTTTTACGTGCAGGTGATTTTATATATACGCAGTCTGTTTCGCAAATACGGGCTAAAACAAACTTCAATTTCCCTTTGGTCTTTGACGTTTTTTTTCCTTTTTCTTGCCAGTGCTGCAGTTGCCATCTTCTTCAATACATTCCCTCTCGTTACCGATAGCGCAGCACTCATGAGTTTCTTTTCGCTTGTCGGATTGGTGAGTTGTGCGGCGGTACTGGTGATCAGATTGCGTATTCGGCTTGCTCCCTACATTATTGCACTGATTTTTCTCTCAACCCTCCTGCTTGTCTTTCCCGAATACTTCTATGTAAAAGATATTTATCCAGCACACTACCGGGCAAATACTATGTTTAAACTCGGCTATCAGGCATATAGTATGCTGTCAATCGTTGCCGCCTATGTGATCATGCGAATACAACCGCACCATAGAGTCGGGCGATATGCCATGCGGTTGATCCAACTCGTTATGCTGTTTTTAGTGAGTATTTATTCCTATTTTGCCATACAATCCTACTATGGCGTCTGGAACGGGATGAGATCGTATGAAGGCATCGATGGCATTAAGTGGCTCGCAACAGAACGTCCTGATGACTATCAGGCGGTGACGTGGCTTAATCAACACGTGACAGCAACCGATGATACAGGAGTGACGCTGGAGGCAGTTGGCGACTCCTACACTGACTATGGACGAATAAGCGCCCATACGGGTCTCCCAACCATTCTGGGATGGACTGTACACGAATGGCTGTGGCGAGGATCCTATGATGAACCGGGTACCCGGGTAGAAGAGGTCAGGCAAATCTATGAAGCCGAAACAGAAGATGCTGCACGGACTCTCCTGCAAAAATATCATGTGCGATACCTGGTGATTGGTCAACTCGAGCGGGAAAAATATCCAAAGATCAATGAAGCAGTACTTACCAGCCTTGGCACAGAAGTATTTCGTTCGGGAACGACTGCAATTTATCAGCTTTGAAGAACAGTTGAAAAGGCTCGCGGCATTATTGCAACAGTGGAGAGTATATGCCTGCCCTACATATTACTCTCCACTCTTGTAACAAGCGCTGCTATTTACCAATTATAACAAGACAAATCAATAGTTACGGCCTCAGAATTTTTCTTGACAACTGGTAATCCTTTTGCTATTCTTTGACCAAACAAATCACCACACAGTTATCCATTTATGGATCATTGGTGCTTTGTAAAAGGGGCATTGCTATACGTAGCAGCTTACATGTTCTGATCTCACGATGAGAACTTGATTGATTCTTTTGCTAGCGTTAGCGATGCCCTTTCCGTAATTATAACCGTTCTCTCTTCCCCGTAACCCGTTACAAACTCATTACCGAAATACTTAAACCTTTTTCTTTCAATCGCAAAAATTGATTCCTCGCCCGCTGTTCAAATGCGATACGTTGCTTCTCCTGCGGGGAGAGTCGTTTGACCTTTTTACCGAATCCGAGCTTCTCCAGGATAATTCTCATAGCTATTGGTTTTACTCTACCACAGGCCTAATTCATTTGTCAAGTCCTATAATTATTATCACCACACATAATCATATACCCTAGAGTAAATCTCATATTTATAGCTTGTTCTGATGAGCTATAATTATACACCATCGCCTTGTGGATAAATCGAATCATATGGAAAATACCAAAAAGAGGATATAACATACTACGAATAAACATCTTTATGTGAAACGAATTGTTTACTGACTCGATTGAGCACCCGAAAGGAATTCGATCTCCTTGTGTTCAACTGCTATACTGAAACGTATAGGGGGACTCACCTATCTTCCGGTAGAATTTGGTAATCCTGTTGACAAAAAACTCATGAAGGGGAAGTTTTTTATTGATTCCGGTGCGGTATATTCTGTGGTTGATAAATCAGTGCTGCATAAACTTGGCATTAAACCGCATTCAAAACGCACCTTTATTCTGGCAAACGGCGATGAAATCCACAAAGAAGTCGGCGACGCGTTTTTGTCTATCGTGGACAGAAAGCAAGCGCTCCGGTGGTTTTCGGCGACAAAGATATCTTTCTGCTCGGCGCAACAACTCGATCGTGAACTCCGTCCATTGCCGATGGTGATTTGAAGGCGGATAGATTTCCTGACGGCATTACACAAAAATAAAAGCAAGGAGTCCAATAATCACGGCTATTGTCGTTACTGAACCTATTACTGAACCCTGAAGAATTAACAAATAGGCAGCGAGTCGCACGGCAATATGCGTCCTTTTTGGGTTGAATATCCGCGCATACAATCGCCCGATCCAAGAGAGATATGTACCGGCAAGAAGTTTCTCGTATCCTTTTATTTGCTGAAGCACAAGGTCTCCGAACTGCTGAGATCTTCTTAGAATGAGTACGCCCACATACATATTAAGCACGGAAAAGGCCAATAGAAGCAAGCTCAGCCCTACCACTTCGATACCTTCTCCAACCATCATGAAGTCATTATACATAACCCGTAACATACTTTCTATCAAGTAGAAATTACAAAAGATGAATAAGTTGCAACAATGTTAGGCTCATTTCTGATGACAGCACGCGGGTAAATCCCAGCCGTTTTGCCTCTTTGATACGGCGGGGTTGACGCGATGCCGGGACAATATCACCAAGCAATGACAACTCGCCGATGCACACAGCGTTTTTTGGCAAGGG
>JACQMD010000090.1 GCA_016203755.1 Candidatus Roizmanbacteria bacterium | reverse complement strand
CCTTATACTTTCAATGGTCACAGCGTTGCTTCTGCTTATGCAGGTCTTTTTATTTGGTTCAAAGAAGAAACGAGTTGAAACAGCAGGGCAAGGTGGGGTTGGTATATTTTCGGCGCTTTTTGGAGGTTTACTGGCCACGGCAGCTTGTTCAGCTTGTGTTGCTGCCATTCTGGGATTTTTAGGAGCAGGTAGTGTCTTTTTTGTTCTTGAAAATCAGGCAATTTTTGTTATCGGAGCCATTGCTTTGGTTATTGTTAGTTTATATTTCAGCTCCCGACGGGTACAAGGGTACTGTAAAGAATGCGGAGACAATCAGTGTGAAATTTAAAAAAGAAGCGATTGATCAATTCAAAAAGGATACCGATACCCCATGGGATTATGCAGATGCGCAAGGAGGTACCGAGATTATGCAAAAATACCAACTGGATCGGTTTGAAATTACCTATATTCTCGATAAAGAAGGAGTCATTCGTTTTAAGGACAGTGTTATTACAAGTTCAGAAAAACTCGAGCAGGAGTTACAAAATCTGCTATAGTGAAAGTATATGAAAAATTTTGACTTAATTATAATCGGCGGCGGGGCAGGAGCTTTTGCTGCTGCTATTCGTGCCAATGAGTTTGGAGCAAAAACCTTGATGGTTAATAAAGGTCTTTCCTTGGGTGGTACCTGTGTGAATGTGGGCTGTGTCCCCTCCAAAACGCTTCTTTGGGCTGGAGAAGTGATGCATCAAGCCGTGCATCATGGCATCCCGGGAATTGATATTGAGGTAAAAAACGTTGATTTTGCCACCATTGTACAGCACGAATTGGATCTGGTTGAAAAACTGCGTGTTGAAAAATATGAGAAGGTTTTAAATAATTTGGAACACGTTACCCATGTTGAAGGAAAAGCGGTTTTTGTCTCACCAAACGAAATAGGCGTAAATGGTCAAACATATTCTGCCAAGAAGTTTATCATTGCGACCGGTTCAACGGCAACGGTTCCTCCTATTGAGGGCATAAACGAAGTCGGCTACATAACGCACATTGAAGCACTCAAACTTAAAGAGCAGCCAAAAGAGCTGGTTGTGATTGGTGCCGGACCGGTGGGACTGGAGTTTGCCCAAATGTATGCCAGATTTGGAACCAAAGTGACATTGCTTCACCACAGTGGCTCTATCTTTTCCCGAGCCGAAATTGAATTGGCCAGCCGTTTGGCAGAGATTCTGACCAAGGAAGGCATAACCATTCAGACAAACGCTCAAGTTAAATCCGCTCGCAGGGATGGTGACCCCGAAGGAATCGCTTCGCGATCCTACGGGGCAGGCAAAAAAATTGTTGAGTATACGGTTAATGAGGAAAATCGATCAATTTCTGCAGACGAAATTTTATTGGCAGTTGGGAAAACGGCTAACACAAAAAACCTAGATTTAGATAAAGCTGGCGTAGAAGTTGACGAACACCAGGCGGTAAAAGTCAGTCCCTACCTGCAAAGTTCACAACCCCATATCTTTGCCGTTGGTGATGTCACTAATGCTCCCAAAAGACTGGAGACCACGGCTGGCAAAGAAGGCAGTCTGGCTGCAGAAAACGCTTTAAAAGGCACTTCTTTAAGTATTGATTATAACTCCGTGCCCTGGACTATTTTTACAGATCCCCAACTGGCCGGAGTCGGTGTAACTGAAGATGAACAAATGAAGCAAATGGGTGTGTGTACCTGCAGATCGGTTTCTTTTGAGCATGTGCCTAAAGCCATGATTATGAACCGAACGGAAGGGCTTATCAAAATGGCTATTCATCCTGAAACCAGAGAAATAATAGGTGTACATATCCTGTCGCCCAATGCAGGAGATTTAATTGCTGAGGCTATGGTACTCATTAAAAATAAAAACACCATTGATGATGTGGTCAACTCTCTGCCCATGTTCCCGACTCTCTCTGAAGCAATTAAGCTTGTTGCAATGTCTTTCACCAAGGATATTAAGAAGTTGAGTTGTTGCGTTTAGATGCTACTAGTGATGGTATACTGTGGTTATGAAGGATCTGCAACGCGAAACAGCTAAACTTCTCCTTGCCTCCTCACAAGGTATTGCAAAAGTGATTCCGGCTGCTTCGTTTGAATTCTGGGAGCGGAAGGAGTTCCGGGAACTGGTTAACTTTACAAAACTTTCCCGGACAGAACAGGACCGGATGTTTAACGAGCTTGAAGTGTCGCTCCTTGGCCTGTTTGACCTGCACTTGACATATATTGCATCAATTGCTCAAAACGAGTACAGGAAAGTTATCTCCATACTCCAGAAAGAACTTGTTGCATCATTTATTGCGTTATTTTCCGAATTGGGTGTTGAGAAAAAGCACATCAACATCTGGAACGTGCTTATCGACATGCGGTTCAAAGAATATTGGAAACACTATAAAGCTGCGCTCAAAGAAGCACGGGGATGGAAGGAATTTAAAGGAGATGATTATATGCGCGTTACGTGGGCGCGAATTGAGACGATAACGATTGACTGTCTTCGCCACATCCGGCGCGGAAAGGTGGAGAAAGACGATCCGCTCTGGAAACTCTTGCGCAAGTGGTTTACCATGCTCGATGCAATAACGATTGGCCAGTTTGAGAAGTTGGTTGGTGAAAATCCGGAGGAAACGTAATCAATAGCGTCGCAACTACTCCACACTCAGTTGATGCATATCCCATTGGTACGCTTTCTTCGTCATCCGATATTCATGGATAAAACAATAAATGGGGAGACGTAGGACATAAGTCGAGATGTGGAAATTGTTAGGTTTTACAAAATTCTTCACATCTCCTCATAATGAACTATAATCTGAGCCAGATTGGAAATGAAAAAGCTACCACTTGATACGAGTGCGTATTCACATCTTCTTAAAGGAGACACTGACATACAAAAACAAATTGAACGAACACCTCATGTGTATATTTCTAGTATCGTGATTGGGGAACTGCTTGCTGCGTTTAAAAACGGCAGCCAGGAGATTAACAATAGACAAATCTTAAAGAAGTTTATAGCACAACCGAACATTTTAGTCGTCAGTGTTAACTTTGACGTGGCAGAAGTATACGCAGAATTAACGTATGCACTCAAAAGAAAGGCACACCGATTCCAACAAATGACGTCTGGATTGCTGCACAAACTGTTACAACTGGGTCTGTGCTCATTACCTCCGACAAACACTTTTTATCTACCGATGGATTTCGGGTATGGAAAGGATAACATTGCACATCAAATTAACTTGATAATGATACAATAACTCATGGACATCGAACCCTTCGCGCTCGAGCGGTATTTTGCCAAATACGAATTCTCAACTAAATATTCTCTTTCCAGTTCTGACTGTGATGGTTGGGCAGTCACGGACTTACTAAAACTTGCCGACTCCCAAACCAAAAAGATGTGGGAAGACTTGAAGCTTGGCTATACCGAATCTCTCGGACTCCCCTTATTACGAGAAGAGGTGGCAAAACTCTATTCCGGCATACAAGCAGACGATGTGCTAATCATCACACCGGAGGAGGGAATATTTATCGCGATGCAGTGTCTTTTAACAAAAGGCAATCATGTTATCGCTGTCCACCCAGGATATCAATCACTCTATGTCATAGCTGAATCATTGGGCGCTGAAGTAACCAAGTGGCAGCCTGATGAGAAAAACAACTGGAGATTTGATCCGGCGTTCCTGGAAAAGAACATCAAACCAAACACGAAACTCATCGTGATGAATTTTCCCCATAACCCGACCGGAAGTCTCGCTTCAAAAGAGGATTATCAACAGATTGTTACTATTGCAAAGAAAAACAACGTCCATCTTTTTTCTGATGAGATGTATCGGCTTCTTGAGTTTGATCCTTCCAATCGACTTCCTTCTGCTGTAGAGCTGTACGATAAAGCAATTTCGCTCTTTGGCATGTCCAAAACATTTGGCATGGCAGGAGCGCGCATCGGATGGGTCGTGACAAAAAACAAAACACTTTACCAGAAAATGGCGACGTTTAAAGACTACACGACTATCTGCAGCAGCGCTCCGAGCGAAATACTGTCCCTCATTGCATTACGGGCAAAAGATACAATCATTCAAAAACATCTTGCGCGGATTAAGCGAAATTTGGCATTGCTCGACAAATTCTTTAAACGTTACAAAAACATATTTAGTTGGGTAAAACCAAAAGCAGGAACAATATGTTTTCCGAAGTTGCTGACAAATCAGAATTCGTTTGACTTTTGCGAGGAAGTGCGTAAACAAACAGGTATCTTGATACTTCCCTCCACCGTATATGGGTATGATAATAACCATTTCCGTCTCGGATTTGGAAGAGAAAACGTGCCCGAAGTGTTGAAGGTGTTTGAAGAGTATGTGGAAGAGAAATAAGTAACTGTTATAATACTTTCAAATGCCAGAAAAAGAACAAATAAAGCATCTTGCCGGGACTTACGAGCAGGATCTGGTTGATTTCATAAAGGAGTTGGTAAGAACACCATCAGTAAACGGAACTCATACAGAAAAGGCAATAACCACTTTAATAGCAGAAAGAGCTCGGACTTTAGGCTTGCCGCACGAACTCATCGCATTAGATGCAGAAAGACCCAATGTCTTCGTCGGAACGAATTTTTCCCGTAAGTCAGGACTGTTATTTGTCGCACACCTGGACACAGTTCCTGTTGGTGATGAAAAGAAGTGGAAATATACACCTTTTGCGGCGGAAATTGAAGACGGAAAATTATTCGGAAGGGGAGCTATTGACTGTAAGGCGGGAATTGCTCTTTCGATATATGCTCTTAAAATCCTTCGCGATATCGGGAAACCGGAACTGGCAAAATTTGCAGGTGTTGTAGATGAGGAAAGTGGTGCTGATTCTAAATTGGGCGCGAGATATCTTTTGGACAATGGACTCAATGCTCAAGCAGCAATT
>JACQMD010000064.1 GCA_016203755.1 Candidatus Roizmanbacteria bacterium | reverse complement strand
TCAATGCATTTTACGCAGAGCCACGTGTCGAACAGCTCATTGAAGCTACCAAAAATGACTGGCGATCATTTAGCGACGTAGAAGCAACGGGAAGAGAATTGGCGCAAATACGGTATAAAGAATTGCTTATGCTTCGATCTGCTGCTGAAAGTTTTCATACCATGAACTCTCTTATCGTTCAGGGGAAATTGGATGACTTCGTCCGTGGGGCAGAGTTGATAGAATTTAGACAATTTGGTGCGATGCAGAGCGTAAGAGGAGTTGGTGAGGTATTACGTCTATATGAGCATAAATTTGCCGAGATGCTTGCGAAGCACAAATGGATTTATACAGAAGATATAGATACCATTCGTCATGAAGTAGAAGAGACTTTCAAAAAAATGAATGAGGAAGGTTTGACAAAGAGCGTATATGCTGATCAGCGAGATGTGACTAACCCCAATGGGCTTGCTGCTCGGAAAATGAATAAATGGGAAATGGAACAAGCACTACATGCTGCGCGAACGTACTTTAATATTACCTTCAGGGCATCAGAAAAAGTCGGTATGGGGCAGGTACCTGCAGATAAGGTAGAAATCAAAGACTCACATGGTCATGTCCTGAAGGATAAAAAAGGACAACCAGTAGTTCGTCCTGCCATAGGTGATGCAAAAAAACGGTATGGATCATTTCCTCTTGAAAACGCTTCAAGAATGATGAACTGGGTGCAGCTGATGCTTTGGAGATTTGATATAGCGCCAACACGTGGAGGCATGCAATTCTTACAAATGGTAAAGGAGAATTACGAAGAGTTTATGCGTGAGAAGAAAACAAAACTTGGTCATAATCGTATTACCGAGTTAGGCGGTATGAATGTTGAGGAAATGGAAATGGCGGGAATGTTAGGCGTGAGTGGTGTCTTTAGCGGTTGGAGAGTAGAGAACCTTGCATTTCCGGCATTAAGAGTACAAGTTAGTGGTGTGGATACGACTGTTGCTGAATGGGAAGCTACAAATAGAGAAGACATCACGAATATTCGGGACGGGGGAGGTCCATATAAAGGAATGTCAGTAAATCAGAGGAGCCAGTTGTTGGTGAACAAACTTCGTCCACTTGTAGAGAACTTAGAAATGGGACTTGGGATGTTTGTCAAACAAGGACATTTTGGCGGAGAGGTGGGGTATGAAGCGCGAAAAATGCTTTGGGAACGTATAGCTGAGGCAAATGTGCCAATGATGGCCAATTATTTGCAAGATTTGAAAATGACAGGTGGGGGTGTCGCAACGCTCGAAACCATTCTAGGTACGCATGGTATTACTCCAGCAGCATGGCAAGACTTGAAAATGAAAATTCAGCTGCATCATGAGTATAATCTGAAAGTTGCAATGGGAGAAACTGTTTCTGCTCCCTCCGCGTATCTGCCAGTTGAACAAGCCGTTGTCAACGATATTATCGCAAACGGAAAAAGAATTGCACCAGATTTAGCAGATATTGCGTTTGGGCAACTACCATTTTTGAATGATTTACCATTTGAAGCACTTGATGCAGCAGGTGCTGGAGATGAATTTTTCAGACGAAGAATTGGCGGAGATATTCCGCAGTTTTATAAAGCAGAGGGAGGATTAATAGGTCTTATGGATAATCCTGGTGGTATTGGTTTGGAAAAAGGGTTAGAGCAGCTGAAGGCTATAGAAGCTGGTATCAGCGGTCCAAATGGTACGGCAGATGGACAAAATAGAGTTTTCCCAATCGGCGAAGCATGGATGAACTTTCTCATGACAAAGCCTGGAGAACGGAATGTGCTGATAAATGGGATTAAAGAGATGTTCCATATGCCTACCTCTATCGCGCAAGAATGGGCTGGGATGGAAGCTGACTCACTGGATGAGGCAAAAGCACGGCATGTAGTAGAAGAAATGGTAAAGACTGGTATCTTAAGTCACAAACTGGGTACTGAAATAAAGAAAAAACGACATTTAACATGGGGATGGCTTTTTTGGTCAATATTCCGCGATATCATCATGTTTACACCTGTCATTGTCGGAAAAGATGTAGTTGAGGAAATCTTTGAAGGTACAGCCCTTGGCGATAAGCATTAGCTACTTTAATGACCAGCAAACATCTTTCGTAGCAAGTACTGTCTGCCTTTTTCACCCGGTGTCGCACTACCACGGGTCGCTTCGAAGTAGGTTCCTGAAGCCTTACCCAAACTTCCCATACCGAGTTTGCGGCCGGATCCCACACTCTGGCCGATGGCTGCCATATACTTGAATTGTGGTGCTTTCAAAAGATCTTTCATCATCTGGACCACAACAGGTGTCATCAGAATAAACCCGAGTCCTATAAGACTTGCTATCGGTTGGAAACTGCCTTGTTGATTCGGGCTGCCAATCATAGGTGGAACGAAAACCACGCCTGCTTGCGGTATGTCAAAAGCGCTGATAAATACGCGCCCCAGAAGGAACATAGTTATCGTAACCGGGAAAACAGAAAGATTGGATGTCATTTCTCTAAGCCACCCGCTGAAATTGACCGGAGAGCCGGGAATAAGTCCGCCGACTATCCAAAATGGTGCCAAGACGGTATGGATAAGTAGCAAAATATAGGCTTGGATAAGCGCGAACCAGAGACGAAAAAGCGCGATGAGAATTGCGGCTGCGATCACAATCATGGCGATTCCTCCGAAAATCCACCCCACGAGTGCCATAATACCGTTTTTTATAATGCTAATAAGGTCTGATCCTTGCGCGCTGAACATGTTTTGGATAATGTCTTTTATGGATCCTGAGGTGCTTATGACCAGTTCTTTAAATCCGATAAGATTATTGAATACCTCAAATGGATTTTGCCCGTTAAAATTTTTCTGGGTATCAGCTATCTTATGCACAAGCGTTGCACCGTGTGGAGCCGGAAGAATACTGGGATCGGAAAAGACATTGAAAATCACATAAATTGATACATACATAAGGTCTATCAGAAAACCAGCGATTGCAAATGAAAATGTGGTTAGCAACAAAGCGATAATAATATTTGGTACCTGGTTTTCAATACTCATAACAGTTCTGGGGTCTATTTTTACCCTAAGCATGATAGCAATACCCAAAATGACAAAAACCAACACAAAAACAAGATAAGTGATATTGACAAAAACTTTCCATATATTCAAAAGAGGCGAAAGTGACTGGAACCCGATACCCTGCGCATAGGCAGGTTTTGCAATACCAAAGTTTGAAGCTAAGTCATCAAAATAGTCGGTAGAGTGAAGAGGCGGTGTATAAAGTACTGCGAGTTGATTTGCCACAAACCCTATCGCTCCGCCATTGTGGGAGTAATCGTAGGTGATTTTTCCAATTTTCGGATCATAGGCAAGGCATGGTTTGGTGGACTCAAGAGGATCAATTCCAATTAGCTGACAGGAAACTGCAGCAAGTGTTTCAATAACGATGTTTTGAGTCAGGGTATGCATATTCTGGTCGACATCAGGTGTCGTATTTGGAGCAGTATATGGATTATATGCATCTGCCTTGGAGAGACTTAAAAAACAAAATACCAAAATGGCAAAAAAGACTCCGAAGAAGCGGGCAGATAATTTCATAGGATCTTTTTTAGTTTGAGGGATATGAGAAAGAAAGTCAAGCTTAGAGCGTGGAATAAGGAAGAGGAGTGACAGTAAAGATCAAGTTCGGTATAATAGAAAAACTTGGAGGGGTCGCATAGTGGTCTAGTGCGCAGCTTTGGAAAAGCTGTATGCCCGCAAGGGTATCGAGGGTTCGAATCCCTCCCTCTCCGCCCATCTTTTACATCTATTAACTACGAACTCTGAGCCAATAACTCTCTTGCCTGCTCCCATACCTGTTTGTCAGACTTGTACGTCAGTTTTTCTGCGACTTGTTCTTCTGGTATCCATTCGACTGCTTCCATTTCATGATCTTTTTCTTGAAAGTCACCGCCAATATGTGCCATAAGATAATAATAGACTGTTTTTTTGATCTTCTGTCCTTCAAACTGATACCAGTACGTTACCGGCGGAAAAGGCTTTAGAATCTTAGCGTCAATACCGGTTTCTTCTTTTACCTCGCGGACTGCGGTTTCTTCTTTTCCTTCATTTTCCACATGGTCACCGATTAAGCCTTTGGGAAAAACCCACCCGTGATG
>JACQMD010000007.1 GCA_016203755.1 Candidatus Roizmanbacteria bacterium | reverse complement strand
TCTAATGATACGTATCATTATAGTGTTTATAGTAAATATTTTGTCAGCATTCGTAGTTTTGCTTTTTCTAATATTGTGGAGTTTATATATTGGTCAAGACTTCCTGGGTTCTTAATATAATTTGATAGTTTTGAGCCATTTAGTGTACCCCGCAAAGCTTGCAAAAGGTCTGTTTTTGATTCAAATTTATTCTGCGCCCAGCCGGTTGTTTGCGTATCATATGTTAAGTCTTCATCTCCCCATGAAACGAATGACAAAAATTCATATGCCCGTTCCAGTTCCTGTTTGTCAAAAGATGCAAGAAGCAGGCAATCAGAGGCACGTTTTATGCCCTCCTTGCCTGCTTTTTTAACAAGATCCCGTGCTGGTTGTGCAAGATAAACACCGCTTGTAACTGCAAAAAGCGCTGTTGCGATTTTAAGTATATGGAGAAGCTCCTCTCTTTTTGCGATGTTATCGTTTTGCTCTGACCATTCATCTTCTGCTGATCCTGTCCCGCCGGACCCATTAAGCATCGCAAAATATTGTTGAGTGAGAGAATCATTTGCAATGTCAATTGCTGTAGCGTCTCTAATTTCTCCGTCTTCATCGATGCCGAAGGCATGGCGCGTCTCCCCGAGAAGAAATCCGGCTGTGCCGGATGATGCAGGATTTCCAGATATTCCATGGAGATAGCCAAATGCTATATTTTCAAAATCATCAGGATCTGAGTTAAGCGTTGAAAGGAGTACGGATTCTGTATTGCACGTTGCGCAGTAACAGCCTGAAAGCGATTCGATTATATTGACAATTTCCTCAGGAGTTTGCGCATCATTGAGTAGTTCTCCATTAGCTGGTTCAAGAGAATACTCATGGCCTAAGCTTACATACTCTGCGATGATCAGCTCAAGATAATCACTATCAATCTGCCTATCGGCAAGGTTTTTAATAAGCTGAAGAGGCTCAGATAGCTTTGATGCATCAAGCGGGTCAATAGGTTCTGTTGCTCTTGCTCCTGTAGACGCTTCAGGGTGAGATGGAACAAGAAATATCTGTATATCAACAAAGCCAGGGCCACGTAAGCCTCCATTTAGAATCAGCTCGACTGTCCCATCTGATAGGACATACGCTGCATATTCTTCCGGTTTGCCATCAGGATTGAGAACTTTTATTGTAGCAATACTAGTGTTTTCCTTAATCGGAAGTTTAACACTCGTTGATCCGGATAGGCCAAGCTGTATCCGTTTCTCAAGAAGGATGTGGGAGACATCTTCAGACATTTCGTTGCGCCATTCCATCCCGAATTCACGCTCATTATTTATCACCCATTGCCCATCTGCGTTAATTTGATGACTTGTTGATCGTATGTAATACCCTGACGGATCAATATCTCCAATAGTAGTTACCCGCCAGTCAAGGCTGTGCTCCGGTATGGGTAGCGGGTAACCAAATTTTTGCGTCGATGCTTCTTCTGACCCATTAGATCCTGATTCTGCTGAATTTGCTGAGCCGCTTGAAAGACCTATGTCTATTGGCAAAGCAGTTTTAGCTGCGTTATAGCCTGTGGCAATAAGCAATGAAAACAATACCGGCCTTATCGCATGGCGCATTGCCTTAGGTAAATTCCAAAGTGTGTTGGTTTCATCGATCCAAAAACCGCCTTCAGAACTATTGTATACAGAGCTGTCGATAGTGATACCGGCTTCCCTCAATTTTTGAAGGAGCTCATTCTCATTTGTTATCCGCTTTCTTAATAATTCCTTAAGCGTAAACCGTAAGACCATCTGATATGTGATGTTGGCAAGCTGTGCCCTTTTATAAGGCGAGTTGTCTGCAATAATATCTGCAACAGGTGACGTGCTGGTTTTGAGAAGCTGGTCAAGCGGGATATTTTGCATCGTACCATCGCTGCCTTTGAATCTTTTTAGCGTATACATGCCGTTGAGCTGCTTTTTCAGCTGGAGAAGCCAGTAGTTTTTCCGCCTGATGGGGATAAATGATGGTCCTTGTTTATCATAAGAAATTTCAGGGAAATTGAAGTGGTTTTCTATCTCGTTACTTAGAATTTGGTTTATGCGATGGTTAAATTGTCCCGTAAGGTTTTGAAATTCCTCTTGGGTAGCTGCGTTTTTTGCAAGGTTAATTATTGCAGTAACCATCGGGTCGCCCAGCGCTTCGCATGCCCTTTCAAAAATACTTTGCGGAGTTACAATAAGCCTGTCAAACTGGTCTTTTGTTAAAAGAGAGAGCGGGATTGTTCTTGCAAAACCTTTTATCTGTGCATTTTTTCCATCCATTAGCTTATCAGGATGCACTATTGCCCCGGAATCAAAGAGCGCATCATATTCCGGCAAGGGTGATTTCCAGGGTGGCTGGTATATGCAAACTGCTTTGTATTCCATTTCCTTTCGCTGCGTCTCCTCCCTCATCCGGGTAAAGGAAATGTTATAGAGATCTGAAAGAAGCGGTTTTATGGCAGGATCGTTTGTAATTTCTGAATCAGCGTATACCTCAGGCAGATAGATGGCCAAGAAATTATCTCCTTTTTCAAGTGGAATATTTTTATATCTTTTACCTTTGTACACAAATTGTCTACCTCTTGCATATGTTGCTGTATAGATA
>JACQMD010000069.1 GCA_016203755.1 Candidatus Roizmanbacteria bacterium | reverse complement strand
TTGGAAGGATATTGAAGTTTAAATCCATATTCTTCATTTTTATATATCTTCCAATCATCTATCGTCTCCTGCGTTGTAGATTCGAAGAGAGGTTGAACAATTGGTACATCAACAACTTGTTGATTTGCCTGATAGGAAAAATAGACAGAAGCGCAAATGACAGCAATCTGAATAAATCCGATGAAAAGCAGGAACACCTTGAGCAATTTATGATTGGAGGGTGATGGAGAGGATTGAGGTAATTGGGGATGAGATAGTGGAGGAGTTGTTTGGGTTTCCATAGTCTTTTTTTCAGTTTAGGGAATTTAGGGAAGTTTGTCAAACAGAATAAGGAAGGCACGCCAAGGGCGTGCAACTACATTATTTCTTTTCAGCTTGAGGTTTCTCGGGGGCTTTTGCTCCTTCAACAGGTGCTGTTGCTTCTCCGGCTGGTTTTGCATCTCCCCCGGCAGCGGCAGCTGCTTCACCTTCTGCTGGAGCAACAGGTACCGGTGCGACAACTTCTTCTTTCTCAAGCGGGTTAATCTTCACTATCTGAATTTTGGGATCGGTTTTGACGGTTACTTTTGCCGTGTCCAATTTCAAATCAGTAACCTTTATTTCCTGTCCAATCTCGGTCAATCCACTGATATCAACGGTAATTTCTTCCGGAAGATCGGCAGGAAGTGCCTCAACGGCGATTTTATTAATAAGCTGTAGTAATACTGCCTGTTTTTTCTCAACAATGGGAGATTTGCCGGTAAGCGTTACCGGTACCTCAAGTTGCATTTTCTCGGTAAGATCTACCTGATGAAAATCTGCGTGAAGATAAAGTCCTGACACCGGGTGAAAATGGACATTATGGATAAGGACGGGTACGGTTTTTTTCTCCTGACCGAGTGCAAGATCTACCAGTCCAGTTTCTCCCGCTTCCTGGTAAATTTTCTGAAAATTTTTCATATCCACCTGAATGGCTTCAGACTTCCGTTTTTTCCCATACACATTACCCGGTAGTGTTCCGACTTTGCGTAAACGTTTTACCTGTTTACCGAGTACTGTTCGCTTTTCAGCTTTTAATTGCGGGTGTTGCATACGAGAAGTTGTTATTCTACCGTATTTTCTGTTCAAAGTCAACGGAAATCAAACGGTCGGTTTTAAGGTCTGATAAATACGGTAGGGAGGAAACGTTTGAGCTGCGTACGTTCCAGATAGTACTGTCCAGTTTAAATACGAACGGATCACGGTCGGTTCCCGGTTGTTTTTGTAACATAAGCTGGTAGGTAAACTCTTTTGTGCGCGGTAAGGGTATTGTATACATAATCGTGATTTTTTTCTCTTCTTGAGGCACAACTTCGATAAACATACCTACAGACTGTTTATCGTTGAGCTGGTCGATAGTGATCTGGTCGCGCGGTATAACGGTGTCGCCATCTTTTGCCTGACTAAGTTGAGCATCTGTTGGTATCAGGATCCGGAGATAATTGGCATACCTTCCTGAAAAGAGCGAATCATTCTTCCCGCTTTCATTTTTGTAATACAGAAGAACGGTATGAGTAAGCAGTTGCTCAGAAAGGGTAATAGTAGTGAACAGTTCCCGGCGGATTTGATAGTTGACTTTATTGACTCCGACATTGGATTCAACCAGCATCGTGTAATCATGGACGTAGGGGTTTGCAGCAGTAGTTTGAGTAGCAGGTGTTACCAGCCGGCCACCCCAGCCCAATTGTTCAATTCTGTTTTGTACGTTGGTATCATGAAGATAAAACAAGAGATGTTTTTCTTCAAGCGACTGGTAGAGGGCTTTGAGGAGCGGAAGCGGAGGAAGTTTTCCTTCAGTGAACGTGATGCGAAGAGCACTCACGAGGGCGGTGATCAGATCCCTTTTTTTGGAAGATCCCGGAAAAAACTCTTCCTGATGATCTGCCTGCAGTTTGAGGAAGAAATCATCGGCAGTTACTGAGGCCTGATAATCAGGGACGTATACGCCGCCGAGTGCGCGCAAGAGATACTGGAGAAAATATAAATCAATAGCAAACACGCCATCAAATTGCTTCCCCAGCTCTTTTTGTAGAAACCACTCTGCCTGGTTTGCGGAGAACGCAAAATCAGGATTCCAGTTGGAATCACGAAGGTACCAGTTGGGTTGATGCAAATAGCGTTCAATGGGAACCGGTGGATCAACTTTTCCTTTCAACTGTCCATCAGCCTCATACACATCATGAATCGTAATATCCGCAATACGTCCTTTTGTAACGGTCAGGATGGCAAATGATCCGATAAATCCTCCGGTTGGGCGAAGTTCAAAATTGTTCTGAAGTAGCAAAACATATTTTTTTTCACCTTCAGAGGGTAATAGAGCAGGAATGATCATAAGCGCCTGCTTGGTTTTTTCAACAGCCCGGCGAAGTGCAGGAATTGTTTCAAGAGATGGTAAGGCGCGGGAAACCAACGGGTACTGTTTGTAGCGCGTCAGAGTGAGATATGAAATCTCTGCATTTTCCAGGTATCGCTCAATTGAGGTCAGTTTTGACGTAATGTCAGGCATGTGCGTTGAGAGATAACCAGACGGATCATTGAAGAGTTCTTTTCCGCCTGAGGCAACTATTCGTTCAAGTCCAAGCGCTTCATCCGATATCGTTGTTAGATTCGTAACAATACCCCAGGAGGCATCAAAAAGAGTCATAAGGACGGGCGGAAATGGGGCAAGAATTGGCTTGATAACCGGAAGTGTGTACTGTGCGATGAGGAGCCCGGTTTTTGCCTTCGTCACATGATCTTGTTGTGCTTCGAGTGGTACATCAAATGATCTGATTGTTTGAAGCTGATATACCGTATAGAGTGTTGCCCCTGCAAATACTACAAATGGAATCGAAATAAGGAAAAACAACAGCAATATAGTCATGAAAAGACGGAAGAGTTTGTGAGAGCGACGTTTATTTTTTTTCGATTGAGTGGTTGAAGACGATGGTGTTGCGGAAACAAGGGGTGATCCGGCGAATAGTTTTTGAAGCAGTGAGCGGGCAAGGGTTTCGCCAGAGAAACTTTTCGTTGCTGCAATGGTAAAAACTGGGAAGGGTAGCCGGTTCTCCTCTGTTTGTTCATCAACAACAATGAGTGCCTTTCCTCCGGGCTTTAGTAATGGCAATATCTTATCAGTTTTTTTTGTTTTTTTAAAAATAATACAGTAGTCAATAGATGATTGTTTCGTGGCTTTATAGAGAATCCGGCATCCCCGGTCATTCAGTATTTCGATCACCTTCTGTGTAAGTATGGGAAAATCGTTACCCAGAATCAAAAATCGCGGTGCATGTTCGAATTCTTCAAGCACCATGTGCAATTGTTTTTCCGTCATATAATTTCATTGTACCATTGGAATAGCGTACCTCGTGATAGAATAAAGCATGACTATCTATCACAGTATTACTTACGGAGATGTTCCGCTGACACTGCTTCGCAATCACATCATTGCCTTTATGCGATCGTACCAGGAAGTACGGTATCAGGTGATCATCGGGACGGATTCTCAGGTCAAAAACGGCGGCACCACGGATTTTGTGACTGCAATTATTGTTCACCGGGTAGGAAGAGGTGGTATTTACTTTTGGCGCCGTATTATTGATCGTAAAAAACGAGTGTTAAAACAACGCATTTTTGAAGAAACTACCTATTCTCTAACTACCGCTCAAGAACTGCTTGAAGAGTTTAAGAAAAACGGGATATCAGGTTTGGATTTTGTGATCCACGTGGATATCGGGAAGAACGGGCCCACGCGTGTGCTTATCAGCGAAGTAGTTTCAATGATCAGAAGCTCAGGATTTGCAGTGAAAACAAAACCGGAAAGCTTTGGCGCATCAAAAGTTGCTGACCGCCATACCTAATGAGATTGTACGTTCGGAGAAGGGATAACGGTCGGGATGGCAGGGCAAGTATTCGCACGAGAATCGTCTTTTACAAAATATTCATTCCTTCCCCGACATACTACCTGTTCGACTCCTTCCGGGATTTGAGGTGGCGTTGAAGGAAACTTGGTAAGCATCAGGTCGGTAATTTTTCTCCAGATGGGTGTTGCTCCAGTAATCCCTGAGGTAAGCGTGGGATGCATAGGAGAATTATCCATATTACCGACCCAAACCGTAACCACAAAATCGTTCGTAAATCCGATTGTCCAGTTGTCACGTTTTTCATTGGAGGTACCGGTTTTGACCGCAACCCAGCTGCCGGGTATGGAGAGGGATGAGTTTGATCCGAACGCAGCGGTACGGGCAGCATTATCAGCAAGAATATCTGAGATGATAAATACAACGTCTTCAGAAACAGCTCGCACGCCGTGTGGGGTTGTATGGTCTTCAAGCACGTTGCCCCGGTAGTCAGTAACAGTAAGAATCGGGGTAAGACCGGTAAACGTGCCGCTATTGGCAAGCGTTCCGTAGACCTGCGCCATTTCAATCATGGTGACTTCCCCTCCCCCCAGAGTAAGTGAGAGACCATAGCGGCTGGGATCGTTCCATGAAGTAATGCCCATTTGCTTGCCTTGCGCAATCATAGCGGGGATGCCAATTTTTGCCAGAGTTCGAACCGCAGGAACATTGTACGAATTCCCCAATGCATACCGAAGTGGGACAAACCCGTGAAACCGCCCGTCATAATTGACCGGTGCATACGTGGGATTTCCGGGTACTGCATACGCAATAGGACTATCCTGTAAAATTGTTGCGGCGGTGAAGCCATGTGAGAGCGCCGTTACGTAGGTGATTACTTTGATGGCAGAACCCGGCTGTTGTGGAGTAAGCGTAACATTCACATTCCCATCCTTCTCCAGGTTGAAGTAATCAACTGATCCCACCATCGCCAGAATTTGTCCGGAAGAAGGATCGGTTACGAGCGCAGCTCCGTTGGTTACCATAAGCGGTGCAAGTTTTTCTACCTCTTCGGAAACGATAGTTTGAACGGAGTTTTGGATGGTAAGATCAAGACTTGTGGTGACTCGCAACCCTCCTTGTTCCATGGTGTTGACACCATAATGTTGAGCAAGAATATCGCGCACATACATGACAAAATGTGGAGCATAGATTCCAACATCAGGATGTCTAAACGACAGTGTGGTACGTTCTGCTTCTTCCTGTTGATCTTTGGTGATGTAACCGTCTTCATACATTTCCCGAAGCACCTCTTTTTGTCGAAGAAGAGCAAGTTCAGGATGTGAGCCGAATGGGGAATAGCGCGTCGGAGCAGCCGGTAAACCAGCAAGAAGTGCTGCTTCAGGAAGTGTGACGTCGCGGATGCTTTTACCAAAATATGTTTGCGCGGCAGCCTCAGCCCCCCAGGCAGTTCCTCCATACGGGACTTGATTGAAATACATTGAGAGAATTTCGTCTTTTCCATAGAGTTGTTCAGTCCAAATGCTTAACACCAGTTCTTTTATTTTTCTTTTCAGACTTATTTCCGGGGTAAGAAGCGCACTGCGTACCAATTGTTGGGTGATGGTTGAACCACCTTGCAAATCATCTTTTACTAATGTTGCATATGCCGCCCGGATAATCCCACGCGGTGAAAATCCCTTGTGAATATAGAAATTTTTATCCTCAATTGCTAAGGTTGCTTGGATAAATTGTTGCGGAATTTGGACAAGTTTAACCGGCGTTCTGTTTTGTTCCGAAAATATTTCATACAACAGCTCTCCATTCCGGTCATAGAGTTTGGTAGTCAGAGGTATTTGGCGAACTGTTAACATTGCGGGATTGGGTAGGTCTTTCGAAAGAAGAAGTGCTGATGAGGGAATACTGATGATGATGAGCGCCAGTATAAATCCCCAGACAAACGAGCGAAATGAAAAAAAACGAACAGATTTCGCCATTTTTTTTGCCTTGTGCCGGGAGGTGAGTGAGTGAAATGGCCGAAGAGTCATTTCGCCAATTGCATAAAGCAGCGTATAGAGAAGGTTAGCTAGTAATCTTACACATTTTTTAAGGAGAGAAATGAGATCGGAAAAGAAACGGATATGTTCATTTATGAATATAGTTATAAGCTTTATTAATAGTTTTCCTGTCCAGATAGTTCCTTCACCAACGGTCTGAAAAGATCTGAATAAAAAAAATAAAAGGACAAAGAAAATGTATCCCATAGTATAGATTGTATATCACAATTTCTGTTTCTTGTGAAGAGAGTAAAAAGTATGTTATTCTAAATAAAACTCACTCAATTCGCATGAAACAAGATTTTATGAAAGCAGCCCCCATCCTCTTATTATTACTCTTCCTGCCAGTGTTAGTGTTTGTTGCAGAACGGGGTCAGCACTATATCGGTCGCGCCCGCGAAATTCCTGCAAATATTGTTATTGAAACAAACAATATTACCGGGCCTCTTCCGCATAACTGGAAAGCCCTTGCTCAGGGTGGAGAAGAGAAGGGAGTGCGAATGTTGGCTAATGTACTTTCCGATACTGCCGAGCTCTCCCCGCGATATATCCGGATTGATCATATGTATGATTTCTATGATGTGGTTCGGAAAGACCGGTTAGGGTCGCTCGTTTTTCAATGGGATCAGCTTGATGCAACGGTGTGCGATATTCTCCGTATTGGAGCACGACCATTTTTCAGTTTGGGATACATGCCTGAATTTCTATCAACTGACGGTAGTTTAATTGATGCTCCGCGTAACTGGCAAGAGTGGGAATTGCTGGTGCAGAGCACTGTTGAACGCTATAGTGCAAAAGACCCGCGAATTTGCGGGCCCGCGTATGATTCGCAGTTAACTGATGTCTATTATGAAGTATGGAATGAACCAGATCTGGAAACATTCGGCAAATGGAGTATTCACGGTGGAAGAAAGGATTATAAACTACTCTATTATTATTCAGCACAAGGAGCACAAAAGGCACAAGGCGTCCAACGGTTCTTTTTAGGAGGGCCTGCCATCACTGCCGTATATCAAAATTGGATGCAGTTATTCTTGCGCTATGCTAATGCATACCAATTGCGTGTTGATTTTCTCTCCTGGCATCATTACTCCTCAGATCCCGCTGGATATCGGACTGACATGGTGAAAGTTGATGCGTGGCTTACGGGGGATGAGTTTGAGCGGTATCGCACGATTCCGCGGATCATTTCTGAATGGGGATTTGACTCAAACCCCAACCCGCTTTCAGAGACCGAGATTGCAGCAGCTCATACCATTGCTACTATCCGCCATCTGGTAGAAGAGAAACTTGAGATGGCGTTTGCATTTGAAATAAAAGATGGACAAGAGCCGCGATGGGGAATTATGAGCTATACAGGTGCAAAGAAGCCACGTTATTATGGATTGAAGCTTCTCAATGTATTAGGAAGAAGCCGGCTCACTGTCACCGGAGAGGGAACATGGGTAAGCGCGCTTGCCAGTCGGGAGTTTGGGACAATTGCTGCGGTGATCGTGAACTATGATCTTACCAGTACTCATCATGAAACCGTACCGGTCACTTTTACCGGATTGCCCGCCGGGCGTTATCAGCTCACCCAGCAGGATTTAACCGGAGTAGAGTCGAGTGCTGTATTTACTGTTAACCAGAGTGGGACGCTTTCGCGAATTCTATCAATGAAACCAAACAGCGCATACGCACTCCAGCTGAAGTCATTGTAAGACAAATAATTGGTGGAGATGGGGAGTAGTGAACTCCCGTCCGAAAAGGCACTCTTACAACCGTTTACAAGCTTTGTTTTTTGTTGATTCTTTTTCTTAGCCTCCGAGTAAAAACGAAAAGCATCAAAATTTTCTTACTCTGCTGCTCCGGCTTTGGTTTCCACCTACACCGTTTCACCAGAGAAAAACAGTGTAAATGTCAGCAAGTGTTACGCAATCAACCTGGCTTGCGCCGGTTGCGCATAGAGCGCTTGACTGAAAGCTGCTGATCGCTCAGCAAGCAGCCGTTCGGCTGCTTCGAGACGTTCAACAAACTTGGCAAGGGTTTTATTTCTTGCTTGTTTTTTTTGATACTGTTTTCAGCCAGCGGCTGATCCGCCTTTGGCGGAAACGACGAATATATCAACGTCGGCTTGCGGTTGTCAAAGTACAAACTTCCCGTCGAATCAGTGCATCCCCATTATTAAACTTAAAATTCAAAACTCAAATGTCAAAACTATTGTAT
>JACQMD010000002.1 GCA_016203755.1 Candidatus Roizmanbacteria bacterium | reverse complement strand
GTTTACTCCCCACTCCCTAACCCATCCATTGCCACCTCTTTACCTACAAGACTCAATAGACCAATTAACTATATATTTGATATAGTAGCGATATGACAGTTAATAATCAACAATACTTTACTCCCCGCGTGCTCATCAAACAGTCCCGGGCAGCAGTCGATCACTATGCAACAAATACTATTATCAATAAACTCTTTCAAAAAGCCAATTCGATTCTCATACTACCCACCGGCAGCACGCCAATCGGAATGTATCAGTTACTTGTTGCAGCTTATCAACAAAAAGAGGTTGATTTCAGTCATGTAATCATTTTTAACCTGGACGAATACTGGCCAATGAACCCTGCTCATTCGGCAAGCTATGCCAACTTCATGCGTATGAATCTGATCGATCATATCAATATTCTCCCTCACAACTGGCATATTCCGGACGGATCGGCGAAAGACCCACAACAAGCGGCGGAACTATACGAAGCACCTATCAAAAACGGGGTCCGGCAGATCTTGCAATCCTTGGCATCGGTCCGGGGAAAACATGTCATATTGGTTTTAATGAGCATGGATCTACGAATGATTCAGTCACGCGATATGTACAGCTTGATTCGGAGACAAAAGAAGTGAACAAGCGATTTTTTGATAATCCGAGAGATATGCCGGAAGGTGCTATCACTATGGGTATAGCGACTATTTTATCGGCAAAAGAAATTGTAGTAATTACCAAAGGAGGCGAAAAAGCCTGGGGAGTTCATCGGAGTCTTACGGGACCCATCGGATCGGATGCGCCCGCCTCGTATCTTCGCTATCATCCAAACGTCACGTTTCTGCTGGATAAGAATGCAGCTGATCTTCTTGATAAGAACAATATCACTCCCCGCTCGTGAGTTCTTCATCCCTAGGTTGCTTGTCGAGAATTTGATACAGAATCATTTTTGAAAGCGTCCGCTGTGCATAGTCAGGAATATCTGATCGGATAAAGGCGTCTGTTTTTCTTTGCCGGATTATATCAATCACGTCTTCCCATGTTTCGGGTTTTCCGAAGAGTTTTGTTGCAACCAACCCTACTTGTACTAACATATGGGAATCAGATGAACCCATTGCGGCAAGATTATATTGAGTAGCCAATTGTGCAGCTGTTTCATTGTATCCTTTAAGTGTTACCACTTCAATACCGTCAAGCTTATGTTGTAGTTGTGCTATTTCGTTAAAACTCAATGCCGACAATCCTCGTTTTTCTTTTGGATGCGCAGCTATGGCTATGCCGTACCATTTCAAAAAAGTACGTCTCATTTGAACAATTTGTGTGAGCATGAAAATCACCAGTCTTGCAATGTTCGAGTTCATTCATCATTCATTACTCCTCCCCACTCGTGAGTTCTTCCATCTCAAGACCCTTTACCTGTGGCATTGAGGAGCCAACTAATCCCTGCATCGATCCATACATATTTGTAGTTGATGAGATAAGTCGTGATACTTGTGCCTCACGCACTTTCCATATTTTTTCAAATGCTATTTTTTCTTTTAAAATCTGCTGTTTCATCTCAATAAATACTTCTGCAAGCGCCTCGACTTGCTGGCGAAACTCGTGGCCGGTAATATAATCGTAGAGAAGTTCTGCTTTTGTCCCTTTTTGCGTTTGGATATAGCGCTCTTTGGCAACTTCGTAGAGCTTGTCACGGATAAGAAGCGCAAGCACTAACACATACGATGGGCTGCACACCCAGACCCCGCTGACAACACCAAGTCCGTTTTCAATACTTTTTGGAAGTTGTGTTGAAACGATAATCGGCACATGCGCCCCTTCTGCCCGCATATCATCCTTGAGTTTTTGTATCCATCCGTCCTGCCAGAGCTTGGTGCGTTTAAACTCCCAAAGCACAACACCACAAATAGATCCTTTCTGGCTTTTGACAATGTGGCGAATGTCAGCCCCGCGGACTCCTTTTCCTACTGGTTCAATTGTATCAAAAGGAAATTCTCTTCGAAGCATATCTTCAATATCAAGCTCAAATACTTCTCCTTGCAATTGCTGTGATCCTTGTTGTGCTCTTCTCTGGGCATCTTCGAGTGCCTTTTTCAAATCCGTAATCACTTTTTCTTTCTCCAGATCTTTCAGACGATGTTCTTCGTACGTTCTCTTTAATATTGTTTCTTCGATTCGCTTCTTTTCCTCTGATAATCTTTTTTCTACTTCCAGTGCAAGTTCTTCTTTTTGCTCTTCAAGTTCACGTGCCTTCTTTCGCAACAATAGTTCCTGTTCACGGAACTTTGCAATACGCTCCTGATTCTCTTTCAGTTCTTCCTGTAACACTTCCTGCTCTTCCTGATATTTTTTCTGCAGTTTCTGTTGCGTTTCTTCCTGTATCTTATATCGTATATCCTCTATCTCCTTCCTGTGTTTTTCAGATAATGACTTCCCCACCTCAACTTCAATTTGTTTCCGCAAGGCTTCCGAGATTTCTATATGCTCACCACAATGGGGACAGGTAATGTTGTTATTCATGTGAGACATTGTATCATGCGTTTCTACGCTCGTATATGGTATACTCCATTTGCTATGAAAATCAAACACTTCAATATTGTCTTTAAACCTGAACCTGAAGGAGGATTCACCGTGATTGTTCCATCACTCCCCGGATGTGTTACCTATGGGAAAAACCTCACAGAAGCACGTCTGATGGCAAAAGATGCAATTGAAGCATATATTATATCGCTCAAAAAACATAATGAACCGATACCTTCTGATGACAATGTATTAACAAGTGTTATCGATGTAACCATTAACCCTGGTAATTCATATGCCAAAGCTGCCCGTACTTACGCCTCGTAAAGTAGTCCGGAAATTGGAAAAGCTTGGTTTTGTAAAAGATCATTCTTCAGGAAGCCATCAGGTGTTATTGCATCCATCAGGAAAACGTGCAGTCGTACCATTTCATGTGAAAGATTTGAAGAAAGGAACACTCTTAGCAATTCTTCGTGAAGCCCGCATTTCCCGCGACGAGTTTATAAATACATAGATATAGCTTTCATAAGTTGTTTGTTTTGCGAATTGGTGTTACACTGAACATATGCCTCCTTCAGAGAATGTTAATGTAGAATTCAATAACATAAAACGGGTCTGCAATGGATCAATATAATATTGCTTGTTGTTTTAGTAATCGTTATGGCAACTGGTTCAGCATACGGAGGATATTTATATGGAATGCAAAAAGGAAAAAATGTTGATGTTTCTACCATTAATGAATCAGTTGTCCCTGTCGTTTTAAATCCAACTCCATCCAAAGCAATGTCACCAAAACCT